>JACMRC010000387.1 GCA_014376655.1 Mucilaginibacter sp.
GGTGTGCCGCAAAGCATAGCTTCGGCAACACTCATTCCAAACGGTTCATCAAAGCTTATAGGGTGCAGTAAAGCTGCAGCGTTACTTAATAAAAAATTACGCTTCTCCGGGCCTGCGCTGCCAATATATTCTATTTGGTCATTAAGCTGGGGTTCAACTTTGTTTTTAAAATATCCCTCGTCCTGTACTATACCGGCTATTATTAATTTGCGTTTGCTTTTTTTTGCGATTTCAATGGCCTCAGTTGTCCCTTTGTGTGGATGGATCCTTCCAAAATAAAGCAGATAATCGCCCGGGGTTTCATTAAACTCAAAATCTTTGGTATCCAAACCATTGTATACCGTAGCTAAATAATTAAGCTCGGGGCTCCTGTCGCTACTACTTATAGATACATAATGGCCTATTGAGTTATATTTTTTATAAACCGGTATAATCCGTTCAGATGAAAATCCGTGAATAGTAGTAATAACCGGCGTCTTAATCAGCGCCGAATAGGTGAGGGGCAAAAAATCAAAGTTATTATGGATGATATCAAACTCATCGGCCTTCTCCATTAAGTTGCTAATGTGTAGGCATTCCAATACCTTGGCATCTTGCGTACGGTCCTCTTCATAACCTTGCTCGCAAATGGCATCCAACTTACCTGCGGTTATAGAGTCGCCGGTGGCAAAAAGTGTTACATCAATACCCAGCTTTATTAAACCTTCGGCAATATTTGATGCTACCTGTTCCCATGGGCCATAATGCCTGGGTGGTGTGCGCCAGGCTACGGGAGCCAATACAGCTACTTTCATTATTTAGCGCTTACCAGTTTTTTCGAAAAACGGTTATACTCGTATTCCAACTCAAAGGCTTGCAATACAGTTAAGTGGGATATTAAGTAAGCTAACGTACTTTCTGCACCCTGGTTACGGTTTATACCTGTTGGCAACAAACCATCGCAGCAGCCTTTGGTTTCATGGTCATATAATGGAGCGCGCAGCGTATTTTCGCCAAGGAACCATTTATAGCATAAAAACATTTTCTCGATATGCTCTGGCTTACGGAACAGTTGATAAGCCTGGAAATGCATTAACACCATTGCCATAGTTTCGATAGCCTGCTGATCAAACGTTGGGAACTTGCCTCCGCGATAATACCAGCCGTCATTCCCTACAGGGCTTAAATAACCGTTTGATAAAGTAAGGTTATCCAAAAAATCCATTGTTTTTAGAGCGATCTCTTTAACACGCTCATTACCGGTTACCTGGCACGAGTGTAGTAAAGCTAACGGAAGGATAGCGTTATCGTATGTCATGCCTTCTTCAAACCATTCCCAGTCATCGCTGCGGGTTTTGTCATAAGCATCAACTAATGGTTGGGTCATTCTTATTAATTCGTTCACCATACCTTCATCAGTAGGATGCATTTGCAGGTAAAGCGCAATACCAATAATGGCATTACCCATACCTCTTAAATGTTTCAAAGCCCCAAAATGCGGGAACGAACGCTGGAAGATCTCGGTAGCAAATTCTTTGTACGAGTTACTGGTAGCATAAGCAATCAAATAACCCAAACTCCATATAGTTCGGCCAAATGAATCTTCAGAACCTATCTCATCCAAATACTGCCTGTTAAAGCTCAGGAAATTACGGAAATTACCATCATCTGTTTGCATATAGTGAATGTAGCTCAGGTAGATAGGCAGCAGTTCAAACGCCTCTTTGCTGTTGCTGCGTTTATGGGCCATAATAGCCATGATCAATGCACGCGCGTTATCGTCCAAACAATAACCTTCTTTTAAGTTAGGGATACCGTATTTGGCATGTTGCACTATACCTGTATCATCAGTTAAGCGTAACACGTGGGTAAGGCTAAATTTTGGCATTATCTCAGGGTCTACAATACTGTTCTTTAAGATCTTGTCCCTGAAATCATGTTCGTAGCAAGCTTCCTGCGCAACCTTTATAAACTCGGCACCTACAACAGGCCAGCGTAAATGAAGCCCGTATTCGTAAGCATTTTGTTTTAATTCGTTTAACACCCTGTCCTGGTCTAATAGCTCAATTACGATATCGGCCAAAGCATCGGCATTTTTAAAGTCGAACAAACGGCCACGGTTATGGTCCAATAATTCGGTAGCATGCCAGTACGGTGTTGATACCACCGCAGCACCCGAGCCCACGGCATAAGATAAAGTACCACTGGTTATTTGCGCTTCATTTAAATAAGGGGTAACATAAATTTCGGCTGCGGATAGGTATTGTATCAATTCCTCCTCGACTACAAATTTGTTCACAAAGCATAAGTTTTGCAACACCCCTAACTGGCTGGCCAATGTTTTAAGATGATCCCTGTATTCCTCGCCCGAGTTTTTAATTACACCCGGGTGGGTATTACCCAAAACCACGTACATAACATCCGGATGATCTTTTACTATCCTCGGTAATGCACGCACTACGGTTTCCAATCCTTTGTTCCGGCTTATCAAGCCAAAGGTTAATAGCACCCTATGGTTTTTAAACGGAGTTAAGTTTTTTATCGGGTTATCTTCCGGTGCTTCCAAATCGGGTACACCATGCTCTATAATTTGTATTTTATCGGCAGGTATGTCATAAATGGTAGTTAAAAACTCTACCGCACGCTGACTCATCACAATGATCTTTGACGATTGTTCTGCTATCTCCCTAATAATAACGCGCTGTACATAACTTGGGTCTTTAAGTATAGTATGTAAAATAGATATTAAGGGTTTCTCTAACCTGTTTAACAACGGCAAAATATAAATACCGCTTTCGCCGCCATAAATACCAAATTCATGCTCCATTATAACGGCATCAGCATTACTGGTGTTAATATAGTTTGCTGCGCGGATATAGTCTTTTTGGTGATTTTGGCGGATAACGTATTTTACTTCTTCAGGATACTCATACTCATGAACGTCTTCCGAATCGGTTAACGCTACAACAAAATCTCCTTTCAATAAACTTTCCCGATTTGGAAAATTGGCACCTATGGCGCGCATTAAATTTTGGTTAAATGTAGCAATGCCGCATTCGCGGGGCGGATAGGTTGAGATGTAAGCTATTTTCATATTTTGTGGTAGTGTGATAGTACTGGCCATGTTGTTGGTAGCTGTTTTTTGTTTTTGTATAGTAAACTGACTGTAAAAACGGGCATGTGACTGGTAAAATCGTTGTTTCTGTCGTTTAAACGCACTTTTTAGCAGTGTAACCTATATTTTGCATAAACCATACCAAGAATTGTTAAAAACAAGGATGAAATAGGCAGAAGAGAA
>JACMRC010000388.1 GCA_014376655.1 Mucilaginibacter sp.
CTACCACCAAAAGTTTAGTGGGGGCACAAAACGGCCATATTAACGGTACCTGGACACTTACTAACGTTAGTTATGATGGCCTTTTACCCAATGCTGTACAGGATGTTTTTAACCAGGCACCACCGGCAGCTTTTGTAAATAGTACCTGGAAACTAACCAATAGTGGCAACGGTATGTACACATTAGCAAACGGTACATCGCAAAGTATATTCTGGAGCTATAATGCACAGGATAAAAGCAACCCCATATTCCAGTTTAAAAAGATCTATCAGGGCGACAAAGCAAAAAATATAGCAGAAGGCTACCAGCTTAACGTTGTACAGGTTGATGGTAATTCGATGACCTTAAAATCGCCTATTGCCATAGGTAGCAAAACGGCTTATATTGTTTATTCGTTTAGTAAGCAATAGCAGTAAAAATTATAACATATAGGGGCAAACAGGGATAATAACCAGTTTGCCTCTTTTTTGCGGCACCAATAGATCAAATTATATAACACCTGTAGCAGCCCAAAACACCAGATAACCCAGCTTGGTTTTATTAATACTGATGCCTTTTAAGGTTTTTTCAGGATTGGGGTGAATGTTAAGCAGATCAATATTATGATGATCTTTTTCGGTCATGTTATTTTTTGTTCCCCATTTAGCAAGGTCATGTACCAAGTAGCATAGGTCGGGGTCGTTGGCCGGCAGGTCGCGGTAATAATCAGGCAATACAAAATCCTTGGTTTCGCTGCCATCGGTATAAATCAACTTTATTTTCAATGCCGATGAACCTTCGGCGCTGGTTAGCGCCAGGTATAGGTCTTTATATTTAGCCTGCTTTACGGTAAACTCTACACCGCTTTCACCATTTATAGCTACCGCCTGTTTATGTGTGCTATCGCTATTTGCATAATGCAACATTACTTCGGGGTGCCGGCTGTTGGCAGCTATTAAAGGATTGTCGGGCAAGGCATGGGGCTGTATCGCCAATAGCTACCGATGCTGCCATGGTTGCATATCCATCGCCAATGCCCCCAATGTCAATACCTTTTACCCAAGGTACTATTGTTTTGCTTTTTAGTATAGTAATGGGCCTTGCATTATACAGACTACTGATATCTAACTGTACAACTTTATTTGTTTGCTGGTGCGTATAGAATAATATAGTATAAAACGCGAGGGTGGCTAGTTGTAATTTCATGGTTTATTTTGGTTATCGGTTACTTAATTGGCAACTAAATGTAGTAAAATATACTGATGCCAGTTGACGGGGATCTTGCATTTTTTTGGTGTGCTGTCCAATTCTACCTCCTCAGGTCGTCTGAGGTTTTTACAGTTATCTAAATAAAAAACAAAATGGAACAACGAATTAATGCTTTCGAAAAAGCACCGGGCGCTTTAAAGGCTCTATATGGTATAGTTGCTTATTTGGCTAAGTCGACAGTTGAGGGACAGCTTTTAGATTTAATTTATTTTAGGGTATCGCAAATTAATGGCTGCGCTTTTTTGTTTGGATATGCACAGTAAAGACCTGCGCGCCAAAGGCGAAACGGAGCAGCGTCTGTACATGATAGCCGCCTGGCGCGAAGCACTGGTGTACACCGACCGCGAACGTGCCGCCCTTGCCTGGGCCGAAGCCGTTACCAAGCTAAACAATAACGATGTGCCCGATGCTGTTTATGACGATGCCCGCAAACAGTTTACCGAAGCAGAACTGGTAGACCTTACCTTGGCCATTACTACCATTAATACCTATAATCGTATTAATATTGCGTTCCGCACACCGGGTGGTAATTATAAGGTTGGGATGTTTGCGTAGGTGTAAAAGCTCTTAGTCGCTTCTGTCATTTCGATACGAGGAACGAGGGAGAAATCTTATACGCTTTGCTACATATCGCACGTTTAAGATTTCTCACTACGTTTCGAAATGACAAAAAAAGTTAAAAGAAATGTTTGGGGATTGCTTAATTACTGATTGATCAAAATATCCTTAGCCATTACCATTGGTACGCTAATGTATTTTTTCTCCATGTAGTTGATCACTTTCTCCAGTACTTCGCGCGATTGCGCGTCCATACCTGACAACTCCTCGGCAAATACACTGTTGATGGCAGTGTTACGGATCTCTTTGATCTTTTCGGGTACCTGGCGCATGGCCAACTCTACCTTGCGTTGTTTAAGTACTACACAAAACTCGGCTATGTTTTGCGCTATAATTTCTTCGGCAGCGGTAAGTTCATGGTAGCGCTCTTGTAAGTTACGTTTAGCAACTTCGTTTAATGAGCATACTTCGATAAAGTTTACCGGGAACTGCTCTAAAACTTCGGGTGCGGTATCGTTTGGTATAGCTAAATCAACAACGGTTTTCTTGGCGGCGCATCCGTTTAAAAGCGATGCGTAGATCTCTGGGGTAATTATCGGCTCGGTTGCCGATGTGCAGGTGATGATAACATCAAACCCTTTATTGTAATCCTTTAAAGCATCTAACGTAAAGGCTTCACCGTTCAAGTCCTTAGCCAATTTTTGGGCTTTTGACAGCGTGCGGTTAAATACCGAGAAGTTAGAGAACTTATGTTTTTGAAGATATTTAGAGATGTTTTGGTTGGTTTCGCCGGCGCCTATAATTAGGATGCGGGCGTTTGAACATAGCTTAAGATCATTAAGCTTGCGGTAGGCCAGTGATACTA
>JACMRC010000389.1 GCA_014376655.1 Mucilaginibacter sp.
GGTGCCGGTAACTTCTTTGTATAATTCATCGGCCCTGAATCCTTCTGAAACTGCCAACGTCACCATATATTGTATCAGTACATCCATAGCCAGCAACATCGGGTCGCGGCTTTCAAAAAAACCTTGTTTAATACCTTGCTTTAGGGCCGCGCCTTCCAATAACTCCAATGAGTGGGTCGGAACAAAGTAAGCTTTTGAAGTAGCGCCCGGATGGTGCCCGCTGCGCCCTGCGCGCTGCATAAACCGCGCTACACCTTTGGGGCTGCCGACTTGTATAACGGTGTCCACGGGCCTGAAATCGACCCCCAAATCAAGGCTTGATGTACAGACTACAACCTTCAACGCTTCGGCATGCAGGGCAGCCTCAACCCAGTTACGCAGTTCGTTATCCAACGAGCCATGGTGCATGGCCATCACACCGGCATATTCGGGGTAATTATCTAAAATGGCATGATACCAGATCTCGGACTGCGACCGTGTATTGGTGAATATCAACGTGGTTTTGCTTTTGGCCACAATATCCATAACCTGCGGCAAAAGCTTTAAACCGATATGCCCGGCCCACGAATAGGTCTCAATATTCTCAGGAATGATGGATTTGATAACCAGCTTCTTATCCACATTGGCCCGCACCATTTTTATCTTATCCCGTGGAAAATCATTACCCAGCAATACATCCGCTGCTTGTTCTAAATTACCGATGGTGGCGCTTATACCCCAGATTTTGAGTTTGCAGTTTGCAGTAGGCATTTTGCTTTTCGTTAGGTCGGTGCCAACTGCCAACTGCTCACTGCCAACTGAGCCCAGGGCCTTGAGGCGAGACAGGCCTAACTCCACCTGCACACCCCGCTTTGTTCCCAATAACTCATGCCACTCATCAACCACTAAAACCTGCAGGCTTTGAAATATTTTTGGATATTCTTTTTGGGCCAGCATCAGGTGCAGGCTTTCGGGGGTGGTGAGTAGTACTTCGGGTAGTTTTTTCTTTAGCGCGGCTTTTTCGGCAGCGGGGGTGTCGCCGGTGCGGGTGGCAATTTTCCAGGGGATACCCAGGTCGTCGCAAACTTCCTGCATGGCTTTCCTTATATCATTGGTCAAAGCACGCAGGGGCGTTATCCAGAGCATTTGCAGTCCGTTATTTTGGCGGGTCTGATAATCTGGGTGTTTATTAATAAAGTCGGCCAGAAAGGGCAGAAACAAGGCAAAGGTTTTGCCGCTGCCGGTAGGGGCATTTAACAGGCCCGAATTACCGGCAAGATAAACCTCCTCCATCTCCTTTTGAAAAGGAAACTGGTGCCATTTTTTTTGGATGTACCATTGCTGTATAATTTTTTGCCCGGGGGTAATCATAAATCTTAAAGATGTAAGATATAAAATTTGTTTCGATAGTATTTAAATTCTGTTCCAAAAAAATATTCTATAAATAAAATCAGAATACTATTGTAATTCCAATTTTTAAATTCTATTTTTGGATAAATAAAAAAACATATGTCGAAACAAACAGAATATCCAAGAGCATCATTTAAATCTGCTCAAGAATTAGCTGACGCAGTTGATTCACTTGGTGGTACAAGCTCGACTGAATTAGCAGCGGCAAAAATTGGAAATAAAGTCGGAGGCGCATTTTTCTATATTATGGGCGCAGCGCAAAAATTCAACCTAATTACGCATAAAGCGGGACAAATAAAGACATCTGACCTTTATCGCGAAATAAAATTGGCATATACAGAGGAGGAGCGAACAAAGTTGTTGATATCGTCATTCCTTCTGCCGCCTGTCTTTTCGCGATTATATGAACGATTTAAAGATATGGAGTTGCCGATTGCAATGCTTGATAAAATGTTGATTAAGGAATATGAGGTTGATGATAATGCGGCAAGTAGAATAAAAAAATATTTTATAGAGGGAGCTAAAAATTTAGGCCTTTTAAATGCCCAAAATAAATTAATTAAGCTTGATGTACCACCCCAAATAGAAGAAAAAATAGAAGATGAGCAAGTGCAAATTGTTCCTGAAGTTATCCACGTAGCTTCTGATGGTGCAATTATTAGTCTCTCTGATCTTGACGAATTTGTATTTCATATTACAGGACCTGGTGTTAATTCGAGAATTGCTATAAGAGAAGAAGAAGACTTTATCATATTAGAAGCAATGATAAGAAAGATAAAAAAGCGGTTTGACTTTAGTTAAGCCAAAAGAAAAACCCAGTTGCTGTAACAACTGGGCTTATTAATCAAATGCAATGAGGCAAAAAAAGAACCCTCAGGACAATGATTGGATTTATACACCGTACATCACGGTAAATGGTAAACGTGTGTATCCAACAAAATCTAAAGTTTTCAAGTTTAAACGAAAACGTTAGATGTCCGAAAAGAGCCATCCTCCAGGAGGAATGGCTCTTTTTATTCAAAGTAAGTAAAATTTCTTTACCTGACAAACTATTATCAGTTATTTCTTCTCAGGCAACAGTATAATTTTTATCAAATTATTGCCGCCTAAATATCTTATTGCCGCGTCTTTGGTGCTTTGTTTGGTTACTTGTTCAAGGTCCTGCACGCGGCTTAATATTTTACCGGGGTTCTCCTGGTTTTGTGCCGATGTGCTTAATGTAGCCTGCCAAAAAGTATTTTGCTTGTACTGGCTCTGTATGGTACGCGCCTGGCGTGCTATAAATAGTTTAACATCGTTGTCGCCGGCACCATTTTGTTTTAGTTTGTTTACCTCGCTAAGTATGTAGGCGGTTGCTTTTTCAACACCGCCTGCATCTGCCAAAAATGATATGGTTACTTTATATCTTCCTTCGGGGTTTTTAGCATAATTAACCCTAACACCCGGCGAATAAATACCATTACCATCTTTAAGCGAATCAACCAGCCTGATGTTTAAGATCTCTTCTAAGGCATCAATTTGGGTGTTGTTGGCATCGTTGTAATTATAATCGCCACTAAATATCAATTGTACGGTAGCTTTATTGCTTACGCCCTTGTATATGGTTTTTGTTACTTGCCCTGCCGGTGGGTGGATGCCTAAATTTTTAAACGTCTCCTTGCTATTGGTTGACGGCAGGCTGCCTAAGTAAGTTGCCAAATACGGCACAATAGCATTTACCGAAAAATCGCCGGTGAAAGTAAAGGTGAAGTTGCTTGCATCGGCAAACCGTGCTTTGTAAAAATCATACCCTTTATCAAGGCTGGCCGCGTTTAATTTGTCGGTAGTTGGTGGCATGCTGCGTGGGCTGTAATTGCCTAATACTGCTATAACCGTATCCTGGTAAACACCGCCCGGGGCATTAGCATTCCTGGTTAAAGCCGATTGCGCCTGGCTGATATACGTTTTCCATACATCGGCATCTTTGCGCGGGCTGGTAAAATATAAATGTAAAAGCTGCAACGCCGATTCAAAATTATCCCCCATAGCATAGCCTGAGATACCCTGGGTTATATCACTGATATATGGTGTAATGCCAAAGTTTTTATCGCGCATCATTTTGCCTAACTGGGTTTGGCTAAACCCGGCTACACCACTGTTGCTTACTACGTTTGCTGCAATATTTGCTGATATAAAATCCTGATCGTTTGCCAACGAGGTTCCGCCAAAGCTATAACCCGCAATTAGTATTTGATTAGGGGTAAAGGTTGTAGGTTTTAATATAACCTTTACACCATTAGTTAAAGTGATGGTGGTTACAGATAATGTACTATCAACCTTCATTGCGTCCACTTTACCGGGAGTGGGTTGCACAGCCATAAATGGTGTTGTGCTTTCATCCACATACGGGGTTATGCCATTACCCGCGTCGGCCACCCATTTTAATAGGGTTTGCTCGTTTGGTAGTTTAGCTTTCTCCGCATCTGATGCTTCTAAAAGTATTACCCGGTTTTGATCGCTTAATAATCTTGTCGCCAGCGCATTCATTTCGGCAAGGGTTATTTTGCCTATATTGTTTATGTAGTAGTTGTACTCATAATCTACGCCCGGTATAGCTTGTTTGCTAATAAAGTTACGCTCATAATCGCCGGCGAAATTTGCCGCGGGGGTATTGTCTTTGGCATTGTTCGCATTGGTGATTTGCGCAAGCGCAATTTGTTTGGCACGTCCCAGTTCGGTTACAGTAAAGCCAAATTTACGCGCACTTAATACTTCGCCCATAATAGCTTTAACCCCCGTTTCTAATCCCTGCGAGCCGTTTACTACAGCAAGGGCCGAAAACGCATCCTGCTTACCTATAAACTCAGAATAAGCTGCCTGCCCAAACAATATTGGCGGCGAAGGTATTTTGGTAAGTTCGGTTACGCGCGTATTTAAGATCTGGTTAAACAAAGTTATCCGCATAGATTGCAAATAATCTGCCGAGGTTTTAACCGTA
>JACMRC010000390.1 GCA_014376655.1 Mucilaginibacter sp.
AATCCCACCCGAAACAAGCACTAATGCAACTGTACCAACAACACTTAATATCTTAATAATAACAGGCAGCGATTTAACCAGTAATAAGCCAACGACCGAAAGAAAGCCTTTGTTATTAGCATGCTTTATTAATTTATAGCCCGCATCATCCATCCGGACTATAAGTGCTACTATGCCGTAAACACCAATTGTTGCCAACACTGCAACAACCGAAACAGTTACCGCCTGTATTACTAAACTTTTTTCTGCTACGCTACCCAGCGCTATAATTACGATCTCGATAGACAGGATAAAATCAGTTGTTATGGCCGATTTAACTTTTGCTTTTTCGTCATCAATATCGCTGTGTTCTTTTTCTTTCGTTACCTGGTGAGCCGCCTTAGGGTGATGAAAAAAGTATTCAATTATTTTTTCAACGCCCTCATAAGCCAAGTAAAATCCACCTAAAACCAATACAATGGTAACAGCCGCCGGAAAAATCACACTTAATATCAAAGCAAGGGGAACAATGATGAGCTTATTAATTAATGAGCCTTTGGTAATGGCCCACAACACCGGCAACTCTCGCGATGATAGGAAGCCGGTAGCTTTTTCTGCATTTACCGCCAAATCATCGCCCAATATGCCGGTGGTTTTAGTTGCCGCTACTTTGGTAGTAACTGCAACGTCATCCATCAACGCGCCTATATCGTCCAAAATTGCAAAAAAGCCTGATGCCATGTTTAAAGTAGTTGTGTCGTTGTAAATGTATCTTAAAGTGGATTTAGTAAAGGTAAAAAATCGCGTGTTGCAGATGGTAGTTAATTTTTATTTTCGATAATATTTTATAAGTTTATATGATAGTTGTTGATAACTGTTAAGCAATTAAACCGGCCATTTTACATTCTTTTTTATAACGATACCTGCACCTCACAACCAAACAAGTAAAGCTAAAAACGGATAATAGTAAAGTAACTGGCACGCCTCTTTACATTGTAAACGGTTTATGTTTGGTTGGTGGCAGGTAGTATGGAGTACTAACTTACATAATACCGCAAACAAAAATCTATTTACTATCCAGGGTTTTGATAAAGGATAACAACTGTTTTTGCTCTGCGGTGGTGAGGTTCAGCTTATTCGCAGCCAACGTTTGATTAGGCACATGCAGGCCAATACCAGCGCCGCCACCTTTATTATAAAAATCGATCACTTCCTCCAAAGATTTATAACTATACGTTAATCATCCAATCCCTTACCATTTAATATTTGCGGCATATATTTTTCGACCCTTGCCTGGCGAGTTGCCGATTGCTTGGCTGAAGAAAAATACAGCAAATATCCTCGTTGACGACCAGGGGTTAAAGCCTCAAAAGCGGCTTTCAATTCCGGGATAGCATTTAACTTGTGTTGAAATTCATCGGGCATGTTAAACTCGGTGGCTTTTTTAAGCTCAACCTTTAAGCCCGCTTTTTCAAGTTCAATAGCTTCATGGATGTAGGATTTGAGTACAGGTTCCTGATCTACTATATCCAAAAAACTGGTGAACCTAAGCTGACGCGCTGACTGCACATTTTCCGTTTGTTGGATAAGCATACCCTCGCCATCATTTAATAAAGTACCTTTAAAAAATAAGATAGCGCAATAAGCCTTAAAAGCGTGTATTAAAACAACATTCTTATTGTTAAACGTATAACAAGGAACGCCCCATTTCAACTCTTCGGTAAGGCCACAATCAAGAGCGATCACTCTTAATTTCTCTTGTTCTTGCTGCCATTTTTTGGCTTTATTAAAGTAGAAATCAACTTTTGGGTTTGTGTCCATTTTATCTAAAATTATGTTTTAATTAACAAAACTGATCTTCCTATCCGCAGGCCTGAAATACCAGGAAACCACGGTCAGCACCAATAACAATCCCGGCCCAAACAATTCTTTGGCATTATCGCCAACCGCTAAGTGCGAAAATATCGCGCCCGACATCGCAAAGAAAAAACCTGCATAGGCCCATTCTTTCAGCAAAGTAAATTTAGGTATAAGCATGGTTATTACACCCAAAATTTTCCAAACAGCTAATATCGTGAGCAAATAAACAGGATAGCCTAAACGGGTTAAACTATCTAACCCACCGGCTCCTTCTTTTGCTTTAAGCAACTGCACCGCGCCTGTTGACAGCATCCCTAATGCAAGCCATACGGTAGCTATCCAATAAATGATTTTATTTCGCTTTTCCATAATGTGTTATTTTAGTTTACCAATGATCTCCTGTATACGGTTATGCGCCATATTTATGCCTTGCGCAAATGGTAACTGCAATACCTGGTCGCGTTGTGCGACAGATTCATATACCACATGCATATTCAATTTGCAGGTATCTTCCGTAAGCTTTTCAAACTCATAAACTTCTAACTGCACACCAAAAGGTGTACCTTCCATTTCAAAGGTTTTGATGATCCTTTGCTTCGGGATAAACTCGTGGATCACGCCACTAAACCGGTGTTTATTTCCTTTAGGGTCGGTGGTTTCATATTGATAGCTGCCATGCTTTTTACTTTCAAGCTTAAGCACTTTAGTTTCCATCCATTGCTCAACAATTTCGGCTTCGGCATAGGCTTTAAATAATAACTCTATGGGCAAATCAAATTCCCTGGTTATAACCAGATCCTGTTTGCCGTCTTCGGCATTGATCTTTGTTTTTAGTTCCATGCTATTTGCTTTTATAGTTTTTCATTATGGTTTCCAATTTGTTAAATCGGTCATCCCACATCTGGCGGAATGGCTCAATAAAGTCAGCTACCTGTTTCATGTTTTTTGCATTTAGGTGATAGTAAATTTCACGGCCATTTTGTTCCTGCCCCAACAATTCACACTCGGTGAGTATTTGCAGGTGTTTAGATACTGTTGGCCTTGCGGTATCAAAATTGGCAGCTATTGCACCCGCCGTCATAGTTTGCGAAGCAACCAACAGTAGTATTGCCCTACGGGTAGGGTCGGCTATGGCTTGAAATACATCTCGTCTTAAATTCATTATGTAGCTATTTGACTACAAATATATATGTAGTTATTTAACTACGCAAATTTTATGGAATTTTTTTCGGATTGGGCCTTCAATCCTTAGAATTGAAGCCCTTCTGTTTAGTAATTATTTGTAGGTTTAAAGTATTATCTAAAGCAATATTTGAATGAGCATTTCATCCGCTGATATCATTGATCTTAATGGACACACTACAAACACGGTAGACAGTTATATAAACATCCCTCTTACAGAAGTTAATGACCATGTAGTGCGGATGAGCGTAATGACCGAAGATTTTTATTGGCATTACCACCCTAACTCTGACGAAACGTTTATGGTTATTGAGGGAACCTTATTGATTGACTTGGAGACAGGGACCATAGAACTTAATAAAGGGCAAATGATAACTGTACCTAAAAATATGCCGCACCGTACGCGGCCAAAAGACGGCAGGTCGGTAAACCTTACGATAGAGCTTACCGCGATGGAAACGGTACGGATTGAGAAAGACTAAAAAACACCTCCGATCTTTCGACCGAAAGCTGTATTGCTAATTTATTATTTTACACGTTCGATATAATCACCCGTACGGGTATCTACTTTTATCTTATCGCCCTGGTTTATAAACAGGGGAACTTTTATCTCAACGCCATTTTCTGCAGTCGCAGTTTTAAGCGCACCCGATGAGGTATCACCCTTAACAGCCGGCTCAGAATAAGTGATGACTAATTCCACGTTGTTAGGCATTTGCGCCATTATAGGCTCTTCACTTTCGAAAGACACAATAATGTTCATTCCTTCAGTCAAAAACCTTACAGAAGGGCCTAACAGCGTTTTAGAGATATTATGCTGATCGAAAGTCTCATTGTTCATGATCACCATAAAATCGCCATCATCATACAGGTATTGGTAATCGTTAGTTTCTACACGGCAAATTTCAACTTGCTCATCAGTAGCTAAACGAGCTTCAACAATTTTGCCGGTTTTAATGTTCCTAAACTTATCTAAATAGAAAGCTCCGCCCTTACCCGGTGTACGGTGCATAACTTCGGTAACGGTAACCAGTTCGCCGTTATACCTTAAAATATTCCCTACTTTAACTTCAGATGCCTTTGCCATGAAAATCTTTTTTTTGTTTTAGACCGCAAAGGTATATTAAGTTATGAGATTTTGATAATTAGCCGAAATTTAAGCTGATATTATACGTTACATCATATTTTCGCTATTTTCGTATATAACGCATACAAACATGACTCATCTAACTATAGATAATAAAAAATATGTGCTTATCCCGGAAGAAAACTACCAGGAGCTACAAAAGCAAGCAGCGTTAAAATCGAAGCCTGAAAAAACATTTTCTGTTGAAGAAGCCAGAGATTACAGCAAAAAGCTGATAAGAAAATGGGCTTCTAATTAATATTCCCTCCGATTATTATCTACCCCAAATTCTCCTTAAAAAAATCAATCGTACGCTTCCACGCCAACTCGGCGGCAGTTTTATCATAACGTGGTGTAGTATCATTATGGAACCCGTGGTTTGCGCCTTCGTAAATAAAGCCCTGGTATTTTTTATTATTGGCCTTTAAAGCAGCTTCGTAAGCGGGCCAGCCACCGGTAATTCTTGTATCTAATGATGCATAGTGCAACAATAGTGGCGCTTTAATTTTAGGCACATCTTCGGCTACCGGTTGGCTGCCGTAAAATGGTGCAGAAGCAGCCAACTCTGGTATGCGCACTGCCATCATATTACAAATGCCACCGCCATAGCAAAAGCCCACTACGCCCACTTTACCATTACAGTCGGGGTGGTTTTTAAGGTAATTGAACGCGTCAATAAAGTTTTGCTCCATTTCGCCTTTATCGCGTTTGGCCTGCATTTCGCGGCCCGCGTCGTCATTGCCCGGGTAGCCACCCAGTGGGGTAAGCGCATCGGGTGCAATACTAATAAAGCCGGCAAGGGATGCACGCCTGCCTACATCTTCAATATATGGATTCAAACCACGGTTTTCGTGTACCACTACTATGCCGCCAAGTTTACCTTTAGCATTGGCAGGTTTGGATAGCTGCGCTTTTATTGAGCCACCACCTTTTGGCGAATCGTATTTTATGTATTCTGTTTTTAACCGGGGATCGTCGGGTTGAATTTGGATATTCCCTTTATAATCAGGCATCAGGAAACTCAT
>JACMRC010000391.1 GCA_014376655.1 Mucilaginibacter sp.
CCGGTGGCTTTTCGATCAATAAAACATCAAAAGACATGATCCACTCGCTTGATTTTGCAGCGAAACTTTTAGATGACCCGGATAACCTGGTGCTGATATTTCCGCAGGGAAAGATCTATTCTAACATGGTGAGCCAAGTGGTATTTGAAAAAGGAATTATGCGGGTTATAAGAAAAGCAGCGGGTAAATTCCAGTTGATATTTGCAGCTACCTTTATTGAAAATTTCGACAACTTTAAACCGGTTGCCAACACGCATTTAAAAACTGGTATCGATAGTAATTTTAATTCTATATTAGATTTGCAGGATGCCTACCAGCAACATTATACGCAAAGCCGTCAACAACAAATACAAATAGTAAAATAGTGATAACCGTTATAGCCGTTACTTTTTCCTTTATTATCCTGCGGTTTGCGGTAACGCTGTTTAATTTTATATCTGATCCCAAACTGCGCCGTGTAAACCGGCATTATGAGGATTTGGTTTCTATCCTTATCCCGGTACGGAACGAGGAAGGGAATATCTTATCGCTGCTGCAATCCATCCTAAAACAAGATTACCAAAATTACGAGGTGTTGATCCTGGATGATGAGTCGACAGATAACACCTATAAAGTTTGCGCCGATTTTACCGCGAAACACTCCAACTTCCGGATAATAAAGGGCGATAAATTACCACATGGCTGGCTGGGTAAAAACCATGCCTGCCACCAATTAGCCAATGAGGCAAAAGGCGATTTCTTTTTATTTGTAGATGCAGATGAGCAAATGAGTGTAGGGCTAATAAACAGCGCCATACACCGCATGCACGCCAACAAGCTAAGCCTGCTAAGCTTATTTGCCAACCAGCAAATGCAAACCATGGGCGAACGCCTGGTAGTACCGTTAATGCATTACATCCTACTTAACCTACTGCCTCTTCGGTTAATATTTCTGGTTAAAAACTATACGGTTGCTGCCGCCAGCGGCCAGTTTATGCTATTTAATGCTGATGATTATCGCGCGTACCAATGGCATAAACAGGTTAGGGATAAGGTTGTGGAAGATGTAGAAATAATGCGGCTCATCAAATCAACCGGGCGCAACGGCGAGGCTTTGCTCGCTAACGGCATGATAAGCTGCCGCATGTATAAAAACTATGGCGAGGCGATTAATGGCTTCAGCAAAAACTTCCTGGCAGCGTTTAATTATAACATCCTGTGGTTTTTAATATATATTGTATTGATAATAGGCGGCCCCATGATAGTTATCATGACGCTTGATTTCCAGTTGATATTCTTCATGGCCGGCTTAATTGCCCTTACCCGGGTAATGGTATCATTTGCTGCCGGGCAAAATGCCTGGTATAATATTATACTGCATCCCGTGCAAATGTTTAGTTTAACCTTGGTTGCCTTTTTAGCCATACAACGCCACCTAACTAAAACCATGATATGGAAAGGCCGAAAAATATAAAAGGTTTTAAAGCAACTATGCCGGTTAGGCTGGTTATCCTGTTTCATTTGGTGGGGGTAGTGGGCCTGTCTATGCCCGAAACGAAACCGCTTTTCTTAGGGTTGGTGCCGTATCATTTATTGTTAATGATGCTGGTGCTGTTTTTCACGCATGATAAGTTTGGGGGTCGGTTCGTATTATTCTTCCTGTTGATATTTGTTGCAGGTTTCGCTGTCGAATGGGCAGGTGTACATACCGGGCAGTTTTTTGGTAATTATACATACGGCCCAACGTTAGGATTGGGAATTGACGGCATCCCGCTGACAATGGGTGTAAATTGGTTTTTATTAATTTACAGCGTTGGCATAACCTTGCAATACAGCGGTATTAAACAACTTGCATTACGGGTGTTAATAGGTGCAATAATATTAGTGCTTTTAGATGTGGTGATAGAACCGGCTGCCATCAAGTTTAACTACTGGCATTGGGCAGGCGGTGTGGCACCGGTTAATAATTATATCTGCTGGTTTATTTTGGGCGCGATATTGCTGTTGGTGTTTGAACTGTTTAGGTTTAAAAAGCAAAGTATTGTTGGGGTGGTATTGCTGATAAGCCAGTTTATATTTTTCATAGCGCTACTATCAGAGCCAACCCTATCGCTAAAGGCTGAACCAATAAAAACGGTAAAACCACGTTAATTATAATCGGCAACGGTTCAAATAAAATTTATGTAAATTTGCAGGCAATGGGCGCAGCTAACTTAGATGTTACAATAGATAAGGATTCGGGATTTTGTTTCGGGGTTATTTATGCTATTGATATGGCCGAAGATATTTTGGCCGAAGATGGCTACCTGTATTGCCTGGGCGATATTGTGCATAATGATGAAGAGGTAGAACGCCTGAAAGCTTTGGGATTGCGCATTATTGAACATTCAGCATTAAAAGATCTGCGTGGCGAAAAAGTACTGATCCGCGCACATGGTGAAGCACCTGAAACTTATCGCACCGCATTAGAAAATAACATTACGCTGATAGACGCTTCATGCCCTGTAGTGTTGAAGTTGCAAAACCGCATCAAAACATCGTTCGACCAAAAAGAGAAGATCCTGATATTTGGTAAACACGGCCATGCCGAGGTTATTGGCTTACAAGGTCAAACCAACAACGAGGCGCTGGTTTTCCAGGATCTTTCCGAGCTGGATAATGTGGAGCTACCGCAAAACATTACCCTTTACAGCCAGACCACCAAAAGCATGGAAAAGTTTTACCAGGTTAAAGACGAACTTATTAAGCGCGGCTATAACCTGAATGCTAACGACACCATTTGCCGCCAGGTATCAAACCGCGATAAGGACTTGCCGGCATTTGCTACAAATTTTGATAAAATTGTGTTTGTATCGGGCGTAAAATCATCAAACGGCAAGGTATTGTTCGAGGTTTGCCGCAAGCATAATCCAAACACTTACTTTATATCATCAAGCAGCGAACTGCGCGAAGATATGTTTGCCCCCGGCGATACTATTGGTATAGCGGGTGCCACTTCTACACCTATGTGGTTAATGGAAGAGGTGAAGGCGGAGTTGGAGAAGTTTTAGGCGATTTATCGCTTACCGCTTCTATTAGTTAACTTTTTTCAAACCTCCCGGTCTTTTTATCAAGGTTTATTTTATACAATATCAATGCTATACCCTCGCCAACATCAAAGGCGTTTTCGGTAAAACCATGTGATGGATGTGCAGTATCACCTTTCATTAATGGCATCATCCTGTTAATGATTTTTTGCATAATGAAAGTTTTCTCGTGCATGTCAAATATTTCTTCAAACTTTCCCCAGGCAATCACGCTTTCCCAGTTTAACAGGTCATCTATAGCATCCACCTGGAAACATACGTACGGGTTTTTGCGCATCATATCTATTTTCATTCCTTTTTTAGAATGAGCATATATTGTATCATTCTCATAAACATAGTTTATAGGGATGATATAGGTAACCCCATCCGCATGGCAGCCAATGCGACCTACAGGGAGACTCATTAACAGGTCTTCGATTTGTAATCCGTTCAATTCTCCTAACATAATAACAAAGCTCTTCAATATATGCACTACTTGGAATGAGGGTAAACATTTCAGATAGTGACGGACATCACTATTTGGCGACATACCATCCATAACTTAGTATATAATAATTTTCTCGTCATAAAATTCTCGGTTTAACTTGTTAGCCTCTTTTTTGTTATTTTTACGCCGATGTCTAAAAAAGGAATTTTACTGGTTAACCTGGGTACCCCTGATAGCCCAAGCACTGCGGATGTACGTAAATATCTAAACGAGTTTTTAATGGACGAGCGGGTTATTGATGTTAACCCGGTTTTACGCACCGTTTTGGTACGTGGAATTATTACACCGTTCAGGTCGGCTAAATCAGCAAAATTGTACCAGCAGATCTGGAGCAAAGAAACCGGCTCGCCTTTATTACATTATAGTAAGCTGCAACACCAGGCGTTAAAAGAGCGATTGGGCGACGGATACCAGGTTGAACTTGCTATGCGTTACCAAACGCCTTCTATCGAAGCAGCATTAGAGCGCCTTAAAGCTAATTTGGTGAGCGACATCAAAGTTATCCCGATGTTCCCGCAATATGCTTCGGCAAGTACTGGGTCGGTACAGCAAAAAGTGATGGAGCTTGTTAAAGGCTGGCAAACTATCCCAAACATAACATTCATTAACTCATTTCATGATGATGACCTGATGATCCAAACCTTTGTTGATAACGCGAAGAAACATCAGCCCGAAACTTATGACCATATCTTATTCAGCTTTCACGGCCTGCCGCAGCGCCAGATAAAAAAATGCGACCATACCCAAAGCTATTGCCTGCAGGTTGATGGTTGCTGCGACACGCTGAACGATACCAATAAATTTTGCTACTCGGCACAATCGTACGATACCGCGCGGTTGATCGCCGA
Organism: Mucilaginibacter sp.; assembly: GCA_014376655.1. Lineage (GTDB taxonomy): Bacteria > Bacteroidota > Bacteroidia > Sphingobacteriales > Sphingobacteriaceae > Mucilaginibacter. The sequence continues at coordinate 4,401 of JACMRC010000391.1, forward strand.
AAAAATGGGCATCACTAAAGAAAACTATACCGTTTGCTTTCAATCGCGCCTGGGTAACGACCCATGGGTGCAACCTTATACCAGCAAAGTAATTGAGGAATTAGCACATCAAGGCAAGAAACGCCTGCTGGTATTTTGCCCCGCCTTTGTTGCCGACTGCCTTGAAACCGTTTATGAAGTTACCGAAGAGTACGGCGGCGAGTTTAAAGCATTAGGTGGCGAGCATGTGCAATTAGTGGAAAGCCTGAATGATGCCCCAACGTTTATTGACGCGTTGGAGCGGTTGGCGAGAGGGTAGTCTATAATTGAGGCGCGGGCGGGTGTCATGCTGAGGCACTCGAAGCAAGAGGGCAAAGGCCATTACGCTCACCCTTCGAGGGCCTCAGGGTGACAGCCCTTTTTA
>JACMRC010000392.1 GCA_014376655.1 Mucilaginibacter sp.
CCGAAACTGAAGCTTGGCCTACAACAAAAATGTCCCTTGAAACATTATAGTCCTGTTGCAAAATTGTCTGGTGAAGCAAACGAGATTGAAGCAAAACTGTCGTAAGAAATAATAGTAAGTGCGTAAATAAAATTGTCCGGTTAACTAAAAACGGCCTGAGCTATAACTTGTTTATACCAGCCATAAAAATATCTCCTGTCTGTATAACGGTGGATAGATTGGAGTGGTTTTTTTATTTTATCAATGTCATTAAATGTCATAATTTAAGTTATCGTTTTGGGTGTCGTTACTATTGGCCAGATCTATTGTCCCTGCGCTAGTGAATAGCCCGGTTTATCATTAAAATACCGGAGTATTTCTATAGAGGCTACATTAAAGTTGGCTGCTACAGCTTCGCTTAAACGAATCATTTCGATAATGGTTGTGGCACTGCCGTCAGTTGTTTCAAAACGGCCGCGGTACTGGTCTACACATTCGGTAAACAACGAACCTACCGGCCAAACCTGGGTGCCCCTGTTAGCAATCATTACCAGTTTAAATCCCGGCTTTACATGATTTAGCAATATTGGTGCAATATCATTTGCGATCATGCTGCTTTCAAAAAAAATGTCAATGCCTACAATCTTTTCAACCTGATTGCCATGAGCTGCCAGCATTACTTTTTGATGTACAGGTTTTACCGGTAAATGAAAAGTACTGGTGCTTTTGCTCTCTCTTGCCTGCCCTGTTGAAGGTACTTTGCCTAAGTTGGCTATAATAGCATCTGTAAACTGTGTTGTGTTTAACGATGGTATGTTGCGATCGCCAAAATCGCCGGTATGGTTTCCGTCTTCAAGCGTTTTTAACAAAGAATTTTCTATAAGATTGGCATGTTCCATTAAGCTTAAATGACGAAGTAACATAAAGCCACTTAATAATAAAGCTGTTGGGTTAGCCATGTTTTTACCCATAATATCTGGAGCGGTACCATGCACTGCTTCGAAAATAGAAATGTTCTCGCCTATATTGGCAGAAGGCGCAAAACCTAAGCCTCCCACTAGTCCTGCACAAAGATCGCTCATTATATCTCCTTGCAGATTTGTTAATACCACTACATCAAAAAGTTGCGGGCGGCTCACTAGTTTCATCGCCAGGTCATCAACAATAATATCATTAGATTCGATCTCAGGATAATCTTTTGCTACTTCATAAAATGTTTCCAGAAACAACCCATCCGTTAATTTCATGATATTGGCTTTATGGGCGCAAGTCACTTTTTTGAAACCTTCTTTACGTGCCATTTCAAAAGCGAATTTATGTACCTGTAAACTTCCGGGCCTTGTTATAAATCTTCTGCAGAGAGCAACATCAGGTGTTAGCATGTGTTCAACGCCACCGTACGTGCCTTCAATATTTTCGCGTACAATGGTTAGATCAATTGGAATGCCGGCTTTCGAAAAAACAGTATCAACCCCGTTTATAGAACGGAAATGACGACGGTTTGCATAAGTACTCCATGTTTTGCGTGCAGTAACATTTATGCTTTTAACACCTGTACCTTTTGGCGTTTCCATTGGCCCTTTAAATAAAACTCCCAAACGCTCTACTGTTTCTTTTGCTTCCGGTGTCATGCCACTGCTAAACCCTTTATCGTAGATGCTCTTTCCCATGTCAATGGTTTCATAACTGAGCGGAACTTTTGCGGCGTCAAAAATACGCAAAACCGCTTCCATAATTTCGGGTCCTATGCCATCTCCTTTAGCTATCGCAATCTTATACGCACTCATCTTTTATTTTTTTAAAGTGCGCGAAAGTAGGCAATCTGTCTGAGGACACAAAGTGCATAAGAGATTTTCTGTTTTTGAACAAAAATTATGGCACTGGCTGTTTACAGGTAAACGCCGTGATAACATTTGTTATGGCAACTTCGCCGATTAATTAAGTAGGGGAAAGAACTTTATTTATTTTGTACTTGTTAATGTTTGATATGAGTTATTAGCAACGCAGAATACTTTTTTATTGATAAGGATTAACCAGCAGTTACCTTTGCTTACATGTTATTAACCAACAGGCAATTGTTTTTAAGGCACCAGGCACAAACTTCACCATTCCCTGCACTACTTGAAATTGCAGGTGCACACGGGAATTACCTGATAGATACTTCCGGAAAAAAATACCTGGATCTGATTTCGGGGATAAGTGTTAATAGCCTTGGACATGGCAATGAAAAGGTTAAAAAGGCAATGATTGATCAGCTTAATCTGCATCAGCATGTAATGGTATATGGTGAGTTTATTCAGGGAGCACAAACAAATCTTTCTGCAACCCTTACTTCTCTTTTGCCACAAAATTTAAATTGTGTTTACCTGTTAAACTCAGGAGCGGAAGCAACTGATGTGGCCTTAAAACTTGCCAAAAGAGTCACTGGCAGAAGGAACATTCTTGCGTGTAAGCATGCCTATCATGGAAGTACCCATGCGGCATTAAGTTTAAACAGCGAGGAATATTATAAGCAGGCATTCAGGCCCTTGTTACCAGGCATTAGTTTTATTAATTTTAATGATAGTAATGCTATTAAACAGATTAATGAAGACACCTGTTGCGTAATAACAGAAGTTGTGCAGGGAGAAGCAGGTTATATACCGGCAGACAAATTATTTTTAAGGGCCTTAAGAAATCGGTGTAATGAAACCGGTACGCTTTTAATTTTTGATGAGATACAAAGTGGGATGGGGAAAACGGGTAAGTTATTTGCGTTTGAGCATGATGGAATTGTTCCGGATATTTTATTGCTTGGCAAGGCATTAGGGGCAGGTATGCCTATTGGCGCTGTTGTTAGTTCTCAGCAGCATATGCAAAGTTTATCTGAAGGCCCGGTTCTTGGTCACCTCACTACCTTTGGCGGACATCCGGTTATTGCCGCCGCCGCATTAGCAGGAATTGAGGTGCTGTTAGAAAGCAAATTAATGTACCAGGTAGAAGCGAAAGAAATATTATTCAGAACACTTTTGGTTCACCCAGCTATTAAAAGTATAAGTGGCAAAGGATTGATGCTAGCTGTTGTGTTGGATACTTTTGAAAATAATTTAAATGTAATACAAGGTTGTATGGCTGATGGCCTTATTACCGATTGGTTTTTATTTGCCGATAACCGTATCAGAATTGCGCCACCTTTAACAATTACAACTGTTGAAATTGAAATGGCCTGCAAGGTTATATTGAAAAATATTAATAGGGTTTATCCGGCATTTTCTTCTTCAAATAAGTTGTTTTCTTCGTAATACATAACCACCAGTTTGCGCAACAGATTTTCCTGACTCATCAAATCTGTATAAGGTGGTTTTTTAAGCATTGTATAATGCGGCCAGCCATCTTCATCCATCCCGTCAAAAACAAAATACCCTTCATAACTTAATAGTTTGCAAGTTGCCACATGCATCAGATCCATTTTTTCGTGTTTGGCAAATTCGCGAAACTGGCCCAATTCGCGCACACCAATTAAAAAAATAATGGCATCCATATTGGGCTTTTTGCCGAATTGTTTTTTGAGATCAAAAACTACCTTATACCACTTTCCCTTAGTGGCATCATCTAATATAATGTGTTGAATATTTTGTGCTGATTTTGTTTCGTTTTCCATGATTATTTAACACGCAAACTTACAGAAAGATTTGTTGTAAATTATTTAATTGTAAGTGCCGTGAGGTAAAATAAAAAGGGTGTTTTATTTGTTGTATACTTCTTTGGTTGCCAGAGAAAAAAAATTAGCGCTACAAACAAATGCGGCATTTAATTAAATATGCATTAGGTAAAACATATCGCCGCATGTCATCTTTCGCAACAAAAATTATAGGCTATTGTTCAGGTGTGGCGCGAATTGAAATTTGCCTTCGCTTATGATTGCATCCTTTGCGCTGATGCAGCTGTTGTTGTAACCCAGGGTTGCACCCCGGGTTACAAAGATGTAACCCCGAAAGGGGTTGGGGAAATAACATTTTTAATTGTTGGTTTTTTACCACGGCTACTGTTCAGGTGTAGCGCGAATTGAAATTTGCCTTCGTTTATGATTGCAGCCTTCGCGCTGAGGTAGCTGTTGTTGTAACCCAGGGTTGCACCCCGGGTTACAAAGATGTAACCCCGAAAGGGGTTGGGGAAGGTTTATCACTGATATCAAGCAAGGAATAAA
>JACMRC010000393.1 GCA_014376655.1 Mucilaginibacter sp.
CATAAAAGCGGTCCAAAACTCTGTCCCTTTGTTGCTTTGCGAATAAGCGCTAACACTTACAAGTAGTAACAGGGGAATTACTATTGTATAAAATGCCCTCTTCAAATAAGTTAAATTAGTAAAAACAGAACGCTTAATAAACGCAATTGTTATATTAACATACGTACCTTTTTTTAAAACAGTTGCCAGTTTATCCACGCGGTTTCCCAATGGCATTAAGCTCTGCATGAGCCATTTGCAGTTTACGGGCTAAATCTTTATTTTCTTTACGCAGATTATAAATTTCGAGCGCGTTTTCAATATACATTTTCAGTTCATCGTTTTGCCATGGCTTAACCAGGTATTTGTAAACCTGGCCGCGGTTTATAGCATCCATAACCGCGTTTATATCAGAAAAACCTGTTAGCAGTATCCGTATCGTATCAGGGTAAATAGTTAATATCGACTCTAAAAACTCAATCCCGGTCATCCCCGGCATACGCTGATCTGTTATAATAACACCTATCTCCTGGCTATCCAATATTTTACGCCCCTCTTTTGCCGAGCTTGCTGTAAATATCTCAAAATCACGCCTAAAGGCAGCTTTAAAACTATTTAAATTATTAACCTCGTCATCAACATATAATACCCCTATTGCCATGATAAAATTTTAATGGTTATGCTAAAATTATATTTTAAATTTTAAAAAATGCTTTAGTTTTTAAAATTTGTGCATTTTTATAGTAATTACCAATTGTAATGTACTGCTTCCGTAAAAATGAAAAAAATATTGTTAATCTTATGCTTCTTCCTACAAAATATTGGAGCATTTGCCGCAAAGCCAGACACTTTAAAGATACAGAACGACGAAACACGTTATTTAACCAACCAATATTTTTATGAACTTGAAGATCCTAATAATTCATGGTTACCCAAAAACATTATAAACAACAATAAATTTCACAGTATCAGTTCTGTCTTCCCCCGCTTAAAATATTCAAAATCTATTACCTGGTTAAAGTTCACAATAAAAAACAATACCACACAATCTTATTTACCGGTAACCATTGGTAAAAGTGTTATTGACGATTTTGATATCTATTACATGGATACAATAATCCGTAACGGGCGTAAAGAGGCTGCGCTTAAGGGCTTATCTGCTAAGGACCCAATGTATAACACTAATATGTTAACGCAAAGCATTACGTTAATTAATGTACCAATAACAGCCGACTCCTCCAGAACTTTTTACGCCCGGGTAAAAAGTAATGCCACTACTGTTATCCCTATAGAAATAAATAGTGCCGATCAGTTTATCCATAAACGCAGTATAGAGAATATGATAAACGGTGCCATTATGGGCATGTTTATAATAATGGCACTGTATAATTTAATGCTGCTGGTTATTATAGGCGATAAAAACTACCTGTACTATGTTATATATATTATATTATTAGGTACTACACAATCATTATTGCTTGGTTTTGGAAGCAATTTATTCCCGGATAATCTTCAATTTTTAAATAATTACGTTACCCCGGTTTTACGGATCTGTTTTGGATTTTCGTTATTGGCGTTTGCAGGCGAATTTTTACAGTTTAAAGAAAACCTTAAACAGTATTACATATACTATCAATTTTTGTATGTGTTGTATTTCATATCGCTAATAGCAACTTTTTTTGATTATACCCATTTTGCTTATGCACTAATTACGATAGCAATGCTAACCACCTCAACAAGCTTGCTGGTGTTGGTTACCATACTTTATATGCAAGGATTTAAGCCGGCCAAATTCTTCATAATAGGCTGGGGTTTTTTTTTACTGTCGGTAATGGTATCTATCGCACGCAATAATGGCTTGGTGCCGTATAGTTATTTTACACTTAATATAGTTACTTACAGTGCGTTGATTGAGCTGATATTATTCTCGGTAGCATTAGCAGATAAGATCAATTTTTACAGGCGGCAAAATACCGAGTCGCAATTGACAGCCCTTACCATTGCCCGTGAGAACGAGCGTTTAATAACCGAACAAAATATTTTTTTAGAGAACAAGGTAAAGGACCGTACCCAGGAATTAATACAAACCAATCAAAACTTGTCGGTAACTATTGATAACCTTAAATCAGCACAGATACAGTTGCTGGAAACCGAAAAAATGGCCTCGCTGGGGCAGCTTACCGCCGGTGTAGCGCACGAAATAAACAACCCGATAAATTTCGTTAGCTCGAACGTTAGGCCGCTGCGCGTTGACTTTGACGAGTTGTTTTTATTGCTTACCAAATACGAGCTGGCGGCAAATAACCCTGATAAGGTTGAACTATTAGAAGATGCCAATAATTTTAACAAGCAAATAGATGCCGAATTTGTTAAAAACGAGGTGTACGTTTTATTGAATGGTATAGAGGATGGTGCCGTACGCACTGCCGAAATAGTACAAAGCCTGCGTACATTTAGCCGTATGGATGAAATGGCATTAATGCCTTCAAGCATAAATACGGCTATATTAAGCACATTGGTTATCCTTAGAAGTTCAATACCTTACTTCATTGAGGTAAAAACTGTATTTGATGATTTAGAACCTTTGAACTGTTATTCGGGTAAAATTAACCAGGCGCTTATTAATTTGATTAACAACAGTATCCAGGCCATAAAAGCTAAGCCAAAATATGCTAACGAAAGTATTACTATTTATACCTACGATCACCCGGATCATATAACGATAAAAATAACAGACACGGGCACAGGCATGACAGAGGCGGTTAAACAACGTATATTTGAACCATTTTATACCACTAAAAATGTTGGTGAGGGCACGGGCCTGGGCCTATCAATTGTGTTTGGTATAATTGAGAAACATAAAGGCAGTATACAGGTGCACTCAACACCTGGGTTTGGTTCAACCTTTACAGTAATTCTGCCTAAAAACCTGATTGATGAGGATGAAGATCATAACTAATAGATCATAGTATAATAACCTTTACCATAATCTATAAACCATGAACTAACTAACCCGTTTCCCTTTAAGCAGCATATCCATAGCATCATTTAAGGAGCCAGCCCTACTTACCTCGCCCGAATTTACAAAGTAGATCTCGTCGGCATTTTCTATAGTATTCAGGCGATGGGCTATAATTACCCGCGTTGTAGTTTCGGGCAGGTTATTTAAAATATCGCCCAATAACTTTTCGGTAATGGTATCAATATTCGCGGTAGCTTCATCCAATATTAGCAGGTCGGGGTTACGTAATACAGCGCGCATAAATGCTATCAGTTGCTTTTGGCCAAGACTAATACTGTCGCCGCCCGACGTTACCTGGGTATCTAATCCATTTTCAAATATGGCTAACAAGCTGCCAAGGTTGGCATCGGCAATTACTTGCTCCATTTGTTGGCTGGTGTGGTCTTTATAAAGGGCGTTGCCGTACAAAATATTCTCGCGCACGGTACCGGTAAACAAAAATGGTTCCTGTAAAATAAAGCCTATTTTTTGTGAACGATCTGCATCATCATAACTTCTGATATCTTTTCCGTTTAGCAACACGGTGCCTTTGTTTGGATCATACAAGCGCGCAATTAATGATGCTGTAGTAGTTTTACCGCCGCCTGTTGGCCCAACCAAGGCATAAGTTTTACCACGCTCCATTTTAAAGCTAACGTTGTGTAATATCTCATTGTCATCAGCATAGCCAAAGTGAACATTCTTAAACTCTAACAATGCAGCTTCCGGTTCAGCCTTAGTGTCAGCTACATTAATCAAATTGGTTTCTAAACCTAATATTTGCGAGATCCTGTCCCAGGCTGCCATAGCAGTCTGGAAGTTGGCCCATAGTGCCGCTAATTGTCTAAGCGGGTTGTAGAACAGCGTAACATACGATAAGTAAGCGATCAATAAACCTATAGAAAAATTGTTTCCAATTAAATGAATACCGTATACTAACACCGTTAATTGCGCTATGCTTGAAAACAGGCTATATACAGGCATGAAGATATTATTGGCTAAACCGGCACTTACAGCTGTTTTATAATTTTGTTGATTAGCGCCATCAAACCGTTTCCTGAAATAATCGCGGCGATTAAAAGCAATTATCACTTTAAAATTGTTCAGGCTCTCCTGGATCTCGGCGCTCATGCCGCCCACGCTTTTCAGGTTTTTGGCATTGGTACGTTTAACCCATGGCGATACTATGGTTGTGAATATCAAGATCAAAACCATAGGTGCTATGGCTGCTAAGCCCAACTGCGGATGGATGAGCAGTAAAAACACACCAGCACCTGTCATGGTAGCAATACTGCCAATAAATTGCACCAACGATTGCGAGAAAAACTGATTCAGTTTATCAGTATCATTATTAACCCGCGATATGAGGTCGCCGGCTTTGTTCTGATTAAAAAAATCGACCGGTAACAGCTGTAACTTATTAAAAATAGCGTTTCGCAAGGTAAACAACATGCGCTGCCCTACCCCGCCCATCAACTTGGTTTGCCCATAGCTGGTAACCAAAGCTACCATGAACATTGCCAGCAATATCCCGGCGTTTACAAGCACACCATGATACTGTTTGGTCTGTACATATTTGTCAATAGTATGCCCAATAATTAGAGGGCCCAACAGGTTAAGTGTTGAGTTTATGAGGATAGTAATAGTAGCTAATATAAGCGTACGTTTCTCGTCGGCTATTAATTGCAACAGTTTCTTCAGCGCGGCAAGGGTCGATGTTTTTTCGGCTTGCTCTGATAGTTTGTTCAAATTATAATTCATAATAGCTGGTGCTTTGTTGTGAATTAAAAATTTGTACATACTCCGGGCTGGTAGCCATTAAATGGCTATGCGACCCGCTCGCTATGATCTCGCCCTGCATCAATAATATGACCTGGTCATAATGTTCAATAGCGGCTATTTTTTGCGTAACTGATAGTAAGGTTATCTCCGGATAATTTACCTGCACGTTAGCTAAGATCTTCTTTTCGGTATTAGCATCAACCCGCGCGGTAAAATCATCCAGCAACAAAACTTTCGGATTAACAGCCAACGCCCGCGCCAGCATTATCCGCTGCTTTTGCCCGCCCGATAGGCTTGAACCACGTTCGGACACTATGGTATTTAACCCTTCCGGTAAACTATCAACAAAATCTTTCAGCTCGGCGGTATCAATTGCTTTTTGTAACGATTCGTCGGTTACCGTATCGCTAAACGCGATATTCTCGCGAATGCTCATGTTAAAGATGATACTATCCTGGAAAACAAAACCAACCTCGCTGTGGAAAGCCTCGCTGTTATAGCTGGCAATGGGCTTGCCATCATATTCCACCTCGCCACTATCGGCAGGAATTAACCCGGTAAGCAGGTATAGCAGTTGCGTTTTACCCGCAGCAGTTGGGCCAATGATAGCGATTTTTGACCCGGCTTTAATATCCATTGATACATCTTTCAGCGCCGGTTTCTGCCCGTAATTTATGGTGATGTTTTTAAGCGTTATATCCCCCTTTATAGCGTCTGTAATTGTTCCGCTATCTTCCATATCAGGCGCGGTCAAGATCGTGCTTATACGCGTGTATGATGCCGTTGCCTGGGCTATAATATTGCTCATGAACCCTATAATCAATATCGGGAATATCAGCATAGATAGATAACTGTTAAAGGCAGCAAACTGGCCCAAACTCATGCTGCCATTAATCACATAATGCCCACCCAACGCCAATATGGTTAAGGCTGATAGGTTTGCCGTAAACGTAATTACAGGTATCAAACCTGCAAACATGCGTAGTATAGACAAGCCAAAATCCCTTGCCTTGGTATTTGCTTCCAAAAACTTAGCCGTCTCCAGGCTTTGCGAGTTGATAACCCGTATCAGCGCAGCGCCTAAAATGCTTTCGTTAATGATCTTGTTTAACCAGTCAATAACCTGGCGGGCTTGAATAAATAGCTCGCGAACTTTTTTCAACACATAAAAAAACGTGCCCCCAATTATAGGGATGATAGCTATAACCGTTAAAGCCAAGCGCCAGTTAATCGTCAGCAATAAAATGCTGGCACCTACTATGATAAATAATGATGAGGCGATGGATACTATTGCCTGTGATACAAACAACTTTATAGAATCGGTGTCGGCAGTTAAATTGGTAAGCAGTTTTGATGGATTAGCCTTCTCGATAAAAGCATGGCTTTGTTTAGAGATTTTGTCTGATAGTTTAGTCCGCAGGTCGCGCGCCACACGTTCTGACGCATAGGTTTGGATAACACTTTGCAAATAGCCAAATATAAATATCAGCCCAACCGCAACGCTAAATTGCGTAACCAGGTGTTTAACATCAAAAGTTTTATGGGTATAAGCATCAATACCACCGGCTATCAGCTTTGGCAGCAAAAGGTTAATACCATTACTTAGCAGCGCGAATAGCAAGAGCAACAATACTAAGCCACCATAGGGCTTAAGCAAGCTGAATATACCCGGCGGTTTTTTTTGATCTGTATGAGGTTTTTCTGGTGGCATGTGTGTTTATTTGCAAATATTAGCAATTGTTTCAATTCCCGGTATCAAAGTAGACGATTGTTTCAATAAAACATTTTAACAATTATTAAAAAATCAACAAATGGCCCAAAACTTCAATAAAGATGCAAATTATACGTTAGAAGATGAGAGCGTACTGCTTAGGCCCTTATTACCTGCCGATCTGGAATATCTCCTCCCCTTTGCAATTAACGAACCCGATACCTGGTATTATTCTGCCAAGAACCCTGCTGGTGAAGACGGTATGCGCGAATATATTGCCGAAGCGCAGGTTAATCGCGCAGCAGGTAAAGAATATCCGTTTATTGTTTATGACAAAACCACCGGGCGATATGCCGGCAGCACCCGTTTTTACGACATTCAGGACGATAACAGATCAGTACAATTAGGATACACCTGGTACGGCAAAGATTTTAGAGGAACTGGCTTAAATAAACATTGCAAGTTTTTATTGTTACAGTTTGTATTTGAAACCATGGGCTTTGAACGTTTAGAGTTTAGGGCCGATGCAAGTAACGAACGCAGTATAGCAGCAATGAAAAGCATAGGCTGTACTGTTGAAGGCATATTAAGAAATCACATGTTCTTGTATCATGGCGAACGTCGGTCGTCCATTATTTTGAGTATTTTAAAGGATGAGTGGTTTGGTAGCGTTAAAGAAATGCTCAGTAAAAAGTTAAGATAGATTCTGAATAGCACTTAGTATAAAAAGGCTGTCGCTATTGATTTATATTTGTCGGAAACATAATTTACACATGAGCACAAAACTTACCATTAATAACAACGGATCTGTAAAAATTGACGGCGATTTTGAAATTGTTGACATGCAGGGCAATGCCTACAATTTACAGGGCCGCACCATAGTATCTATTTGCCGTTGCGGCTTATCGCAAAACAAACCTTTTTGCGATGGTTCACACAAAGGCCATTTCGAGCACGAGGCTATTGCTTTTGATTTGCCGCCGAAGAAAGTTTAATTTATAAGATTGTCATTGCGAGCGAAGCGTGGCAATCGCGAACATTGCATCCTTGCGATTGCTTCGTCGTTCCTCCTCGCAATGACAAATATTTTTTTATGCGCTATTTCTTCCACATCGGTTATCATGGCACTAAATACAGTGGCTGGCAAAAACACCCGGGTGTATTAAATGTGCAGGAGGTCCTGGAAACAGCGCTAAGCGGTCTATTAAAAACCCCTATCTACATTTCGGGCTGCGGGCGTACCGACGCGCAGGTACATGCAAGCCAGTTCTTCTTCCATGTAGATATAGAGCAGGAATGGGATTTCGACCTTTTCTTTCGCCTTAATAAGATCCTGCCTGATGATATCGCGGTATTTGATATCCTCCCCATGGAAGGCCTGCCTCACGCCCGCTTTGATGCCACCCAGCGATCATACGATTATTTTATCCATACCTATAAGGACCCATTTTTAAGTGAATTTAGTTCGTTATATCTCGAAAAGAATTGGGACCTTGATAAAATGAAAGCTGCTGTGGCTTTGCTGCCGCTTTACAACGATTACCGTGGTTTCTGTAAAAGTCCCGATAGGAACGACCACACTATTTGCAATGTTTCATCTGCCGCGCTATTTACAGATGCACAAGGCGACAAGCTCCGTTTCCAGATCTCGGCTAATCGTTTTTTAAGTAAAATGATCCGGATTATTATGGGACGGTTATTAGATATTGGCCGTGGTAAAATGAGCGTGGATGAATTTGAATCACACCTCATCAGCTTAGAAACACCGGCGATTATTATCCCGGCTTACCCGCAGGGTTTGTATTTATCTAAGGTTACTTATCTTTATTTAGATTTAGCTCCAAGAAGTACGTTTGCTTTGTTGAAGGATGAGGGTAGTTGGTTAAAGGTCTAAACCTTGATTTACCAGATTAAAGGATTTCAGGACTCAAATGGTTAATCATGGCAATCCATTAATCCTACGAATCATGGTCTTACTTCCCTCTCACATACAACTCTTCCACCTTCTTCCTTGCCCAATCAGTTTTACGCAAAAATTTAAGGCTTGATTTAATGCTGGGGTCTTCCAGGAAACAATTGACGCGGATGCGATAGCCCAACTCCGGCCAGCCGTATTTGGCCACCAACTCGGTGAGAATGCTCTCCAATGTTTTACCGTGGAGCGGGTTGTTGGCTTGTTCGGGCATAGATTTTTTATTTATTAAACGTAGCGATGGGTTTCAAACCCATCGCTACGTTTGATCGTTTATTACCTGCTCGCGTTCACTATCGCGATAGCTTGTTTTGTTGACTCCGTAAGTTCGGCATATTTTTTACCTTCCATAACGGAAGCACTAATTAGTTGGCTACCCATACCTACGGCACAAACACCTGCTTTAAACCAGCCGCCAATGCTTTCTTTAGTCAACTCGACACCACCTGTAGGCATAAACAACAAATTAGGGAACACCGCCTTAACAGCTGATAGGAATGATGGCCCCAAAACATTACCAGGGAATAATTTGATAACCTTGGCACCTAAGTTTTCAGCTTTGATGATCTCCGACGGGGTCATGCAACCCGGTATCCAAAGCACATTGGCTTTATCGGCTGTCTCAACCACCTCATCAACCAATCCGGGGCTGATTATATAATCGGCACCTGCATCAATAAATGACTGTGCGCCTGCAGTGTCTTTAATGGTACCAATACCCAAATACATCCCGCCCAGTTCTTTATCGCAAACTTCGCGCAGTTTGGCAAAGTTTTTCAATGCAGCTTCGCCACGGTTAGTGTATTCTATGGTTTTAATGCCTGCGGCATATAGCGCGTGTAAAATATCAACGCTTACTTCGGCATCTTTATTAAAATATAGGGGCAAAATACCTTGCTCGGGTATCAGTTTTAAAATTGCGGCTTTCTTATCCATTTGTTGTTAAATAATTGGATGGTAAATGTAGAAAAGAAATCTCAAAACTGGTAAACCGTCTGCCATAAATAGTGACGATTGTTACGCAATCGATTGCCGTTATTTTTCCGTTAAAAATCTTCCTAATTAGTTAGGTTTAATGTACTTTTGGTCACTTCGGATATAAACCACGTAGTATATATAAACTTATTATCAATTTAAAACAGCGCAATAACGATGTCTAAAAAAGTCGTAACCCTTGGAGAAATAATGTTAAGGTTATCAACTCCTGATTATAAAAGATTTGTACAAAGTGATAGTTTTGATGTTACCTATGGTGGCGGCGAAGCAAACGTAGCAGCAGCACTTTGCAACTACGGCTTAAACGGCACGTTTGTATCAAAAGTGCCGGCAAACCCAATTGGCCAGGCAGCAATAAACCACCTGCGCCGTTATGGTGTAGATACACAGTATGTAGCACGTGGCGGTAAACGTTTAGGTATTTACTTTTTAGAGACGGGTGCTTCTATGCGTGCTTCGCAGGTTGTTTATGACCGTGCCGATGCTTCTATATCAGAAGTTGATGCAAGCGAATTTGATTTTGATAAAATATTTGAAGGTGCAGATTGGTTCCACACAACTGGTATTACCCCTGCCCTTAGCGATAAAGCTGCCGCACTTACTTTAGCCGCCTTAAAAGCTGCCAAAGCAAAAGGCATCACCACCAGTATAGACTTAAACTATC
>JACMRC010000394.1 GCA_014376655.1 Mucilaginibacter sp.
AAGGCTACATTATTTACACCGTCTTCCAACGCAGTTTTAGCGCCCCGCCAAATGCGATTGCCTTTATAATCTATCCCAATAAAATTTTTATCGGGGAACATAACCGCAAGGTTCACGGTGTATTCGCCTTTACCGCAGGCCAGCTCCAGCACCACCGGGTTATCGTTCTTAAAGAAGCCTTTGTTCCATTGGCCTTTATGAGGCTTGCCTTCGTCCAGTTGTAAAACGTTGCTAAAAGTTTCTATCTCTGCAAAGCGTCTTATTTTGTCTTTTCCCACTTACTATTAAAAAAATATGTCATTGCGAGCTTACCGTGGCGATCTCACGGAGAAAAGTCCGCGATTGCTTCGTTCCTCGCAATGACAAAAGTATTGTTTATTATGTAAACTACTTTATCCCGTAATGATCAACCATCAAGCCTTCAAACACGCCACCCGGTAATACTTTCTTTAAAGTAACCGCAATGGTTTGGCCAATAGCGCCAACTAAGTATTGATGAGCAGGATTTGATTTACCAACTATTTTAACCAGTTGCTTACCAATAGCAATTGGGTCGGCGCCTGCGTTTTCGTCTTTTTCAATGCTGGCTATGGCTACGTCATAGTTCGCTTTTAGCTTTTCGTTATCTACCGTAAAAGGTATTTTTTCGCGGCTGCCGGTAAACTCGGTTTTAAAATCGCCCGGGTTAATGGTGGTGATTTTTATACCCGTTTTTTTCAACTCCATACGCATGCTTTCAGAGTATCCCTCAACCGCGTATTTCGAAGCTACGTACATGCTTTGGTAAGGCAAACCAAATAAGCCTGCCAGGCTGCTTATGTTAACCACAATACCTTTATTGTTTTTCAGCATTTCGGGTATAACGGCGCTGCACATACGTACCACACCAAAAAAGTTAACCTCAAATTGTTGCTTGGCTTTTTCAACCGGCATCGCGTAAGCAGGGCCGGCAATGCCGTTACCGGCGTTGTTTACCAGTACATCAATCCGGCCTTCGGCTTTTACAATTTTATCAACAGCAGCCTTTGCCGATGCATCGTCGGTTACGTCCAGTTCAATTAAATTAAAAGGAACATTTACTTTTTTTGCAAGGTTGCGGGTAGTGCCATAAACGGTGTGTCCGGCTTCGTGTAATGCGGTTGCGCTGGCTAAGCCAATGCCCGATGAAGCCCCTGTTACCAAAATTACTTTTTTCATTTGCTGTTGTTGAAATAAATTAAATGCTTGAAGGTTAAAGTGCTTCCAAATATAAATAATGCGGGGTAATTGAAGTGCTTTTTGTTGAAGAATGTTGTTTTGGGTTGGTGTATGAGAGCGGATTATTTAATATCCGGGCGGTAAGCCTATCTTTCGTGGGCCTTTGCGCTCTTGGCTTGCCCCGCTAAAGCCGCGGTGGCTGTTCCTTTTTGTCTTGATACAAAAAGGAACCAAAAAAATCAAGTCAGGCCGATCGCTGCCACTTCACAGGCCATACTCCCGGCCGCGCGCCCTGACAGGCCTTTGCGCTTCCTGGCATTTTTCATGCCGACCAGCCCTTTATCGTATCAATATAACTTGTACCTACAGACAGCTCGATAGAATGCAATTGCACTTTACGGTTATGAATAGATTTAACCTGCTTTAATGATATTGCATAGCTGCGATGGATCCGCACAAACTGCTTTTCGGGCAGTTTCTCTAAAAGCGATTTTAGGGTTTGCAGGGTAAGTATTGGTTTTGAGTGGCCTAACAGGTAGATCTTAACATAGTCCTGCATACTCTCCAAATATTCAATCTCTTTAAGGTTTATTTTTATGGTTCTATATTCTGAGTGTACGTATATCGCCTCGTCCTCAACGTTGCTTTCGCCTGCTTTATACTCGTGGTATTCTATGGCTTTTTCAACCGCGGCGGCAAAGCGTTTTTGATCTATTGGCTTTAACAAGTAATCTAAAGCCTGCAGTTCAAAACCCTCATAAGCAAAGTTTTTGTAGGCGGTAGTAAATATCACCATTGGTTTATCGTCGCCCAATGCGCGCACCAGGTCTACCCCTGTAATGTCAGGCATATTAATATCAATGAATAGCAGGTCGATCTTGTTCTTCTTCAAAAATTCGGCACCCGATACTGCATCCTCAAAAGTATGGATCAGCTGCAAAGCCGGGAACTGCGAGATATATTTCTTGATGATCTCCAAAGCCAATGGCTCATCGTCAATAGCGACACATTTTAATTGCATAATCAGGGTCTTAACAATCTATTTCTAAATGTACTGTAAACAAGTTATTCTGCTTATCGATATCTAACCGGTACTTGCCCGGGTAAATATGATTTAATCGTTGGCGGGTATTTTTTATGCCGATACCGGTACGGTTAGGCTTTGAACCATTTTCGACAATACTATTTTGGCTAAAAAACAATAGCTTATTTGGCTCGACAGTAAGTTTGATGGTGATCTCGGTAGCCTCGTGCTTGCTGATGCCATACTTAAAAACATTTTCAATAAAAGTCATTAAAATCAACGGTGCAATACGCTGATAACCTGTAGTGCCTACCAGGTCAAAGTTCAATTTAGTTTTTTTACCCAGGCGCAGGCGCTGCAGATCTATATAATCATTAATACAATCCCACTCATGCTGTAGCGATACATAATCTTCCTCCACCTCATCAGTAACATAGCGCATAATGTTTGACAGCTTCATGATACTGTCAGACGTATGTTCGCTACCCGTAACAGACAAGGCGTAGATATTATTTAGCGTATTAAATAAAAAGTGCGGGTTTATCTGCGCTTTTAAAAAGGATAGTTCGGCAGTGGCTTTCTCGGCTTCGGCTTTTACCATGCGTTGCTCTGTAAGCTGCCATTTTTGTACGGTACTTACGGCAATGCTTAGTCCTATTATTACAATAAATATAAACAGGCCCACCATATCAATATTACCGGCCTGGTGTATTATTACAATACCGTTTGATTGCTTGGGCTTAGGGTCCTGCATCCGCATATCCTGGTGGGGCAGCGGGCCAAAGGGCAGGCTTTTAGTATTAGGGCCAACACTCTCTGCATTTGGCAAGCCAATACTTTTGGGCTTAGGGCTTTCGCGCAGGTTGTGGCGCAATAAGTTGTCAAAGGGCTGCAAATAATAAACCGAACCCGATAGCAGTAATACAATTATGCCATATATAAAATACTTTTTCCTGAACACAAATTGCGGCACCAGGTACCAGGCATTCAGGTAAAACATAAAAATATAAGTGAGGCAAAAAAGCCAGTAGTAGGGCGATGATATTACAAAATACGTACTGCTAACACTATCCTGCGTGCGGTTCATAAACAGCAACGGGAAGCCCAGGAACATTAGCCAGCCTGCTGTATGTATGATAAAACTGGTTAGCTTAGAGCGATGCATCAGTAAAAAAGTTATTAATCCTAAATATATTCATTCCCCCATCACTTTATAATTGTTAAACTACCTGTCATTTGTTTGCGCCCGCTTTTAGTGTCTATAACATAATAATACACACCAAAGGGCAATACTGCGCCGTTAAACTTGCCATCCCACGGTATGGCATAATTATTTGAGCTAAATACTTTGGCCCCATATCTGTTAAATACCTCTACAACGGCGGTTGGGTAAGTATCTAAATATTTAATATTCCAGGTATCATTAATACCATCATTATTAGGTGTAAAGGTGTTAGGTACTACCGGTG
>JACMRC010000395.1 GCA_014376655.1 Mucilaginibacter sp.
AATTATTGATAAACAGTATTTTATATCTTTGGTGCCACTATAAAAAATAAGATAACCTGGTATGTCAAAAATTAAAGTAAATAATCCCGTAGTTGAACTGGATGGCGACGAAATGACCCGCATCATCTGGAAATTTATAAAAGATAAACTGATAGTTCCGTACCTGGACCTTGATATTAAATATTATGATCTTGGTTTAGAGTATCGAGACGAAACTAACGACCAAGTTACTATTGATGCAGCAAACGCTATTAAACAATACGGCGTTGGTATTAAATGCGCTACCATTACACCAGATGAGCAACGTGTTGAAGAGTTTGGCTTGAAACAAATGTGGAAATCACCAAACGGCACTATCCGTAATATATTAGACGGTACAGTTTTCCGCGAGCCTATTTTGATGAACAATGTGCCGCGTTTGGTACCAAACTGGACAGCCCCTATCTGCATTGGCCGTCACGCTTTTGGCGACCAGTACCGTGCTACCGACTTTTTAACTAAAGGTAAAGGTAAGCTTACTATAAAATTTACGCCAGAGGATGGCAGCCCAGAGCAATCATTCGAGGTATTTAACTTTAAAAGCGATGGCGTTGCTTTGGCAATGTATAATACTGATGAGTCTATCCGTGGTTTTGCACATGCTTGCTTTAACCAGGCTTTAATGAAAGGCTGGCCGTTATACTTATCAACCAAAAACACCATTCTTAAAAAATATGATGGCCGTTTTAAAGATATTTTTGAAGAGATCTATCAAGCTGATTACAAACAAAAATTTGCGGATGCCGGCATTACTTACGAGCACCGTTTAATTGACGACATGGTTGCATCGGCCCTTAAATGGAACGGTAACTTTGTTTGGGCTTGTAAAAACTATGATGGCGACGTACAATCTGACACCGTAGCACAAGGCTTTGGTTCATTAGGGTTAATGACATCAACTTTGGTTACACCGGACGGTACCGTTATGGAGGCAGAAGCTGCACACGGCACTGTAACCCGCCACTACCGCGAGCACCAGGCAGGCCGCCCAACATCAACCAACCCTATCGCGTCTATCTTTGCATGGACTCGTGGTTTGGAGTTTCGTGGTATCCTTGATGGTAACCAGGAGCTGATCGACTTCTGCAAAGCTTTAGAAGAAGTTTGTATAGAAACTGTTGAAAGCGGTAAAATGACCAAGGATTTGGCTATCACTATAAAACCAAAAGTACAACACGGTGTAGATTACCTATACACCGAAGAGTTTTTGGAAGCAATTGACGAGAACTTGAAAAAGAAGTTGGGTAAGTAATCTCAACTGATACCAATTGAAAAGCCTTCCGATATAATCGGGAGGCTTTTTTGTAACCTGATTTTGAATCAGCGCGTCACACCCCACATGGAAATTAAATTTACGTGGCGCTATTGCCTGGCCTTTATGGCATTTGTTTTTGTGTTTGGGCAGTTGCATGAAATGGCGCACATGATTGCAGGGTACCTTATCTGCGGTCACTCGGGAATACAGTTGGATTTTAATTTAATTCGCCCTATATGCGCCGCCTGCGAGAGCAATCCGTATACTTACTTAGCAGGTATTGCAGGACCTGCCTTTAGTTATCTTATGATATGGACGGGTTATTTTATACTGCGTTCATCAAATACAAAACGGTATAACTTAGCTTTTGTGCTGATTTTGGGTAACCTTGCGTTCGCGCGCATATTTACGGCTGGCATGGGTGGAGGCGATGAAAGAGGAGTACTTACCTTTTTAAATCCCCATCAACCTTTACTATTAATCAAAGTCATTAACTTTTTGTTGGTATTTGCTTTAGCATTTCTACCAATTTATATGGCTTACAAAAAATTGGCTAATAAAAAAAAGCTGTTAGTAATAGCAGGTTTTTGTATCATTCCATTATGTATTATGATGCCTTATGAGTTTATGCTTTTGGGCGAAGTATTAAAAGTCGGCTTTTTGGCCAACAGGCATTTGCTGGGCGTGGCGGATCTGATATACCTGCATACTGCCATTATGGGCATGATAGTTGTATTTTTTAGAGAAACCTTGTTTAAGGCTTATCCAAAATCCATAACTTAGCGCAAATTTACAACAACATGTCTGCCACATTATATCCGTTAAAATTCAAAACCATTTACAAAGACAAAATTTGGGGTGGTCAAAAAATAAAAACTTATCTGCATAAAGATTTTGGCAACCTGCCAAATTGCGGCGAAACCTGGGAGATCTCGGGTGTAAAATCTGATGTTTCAATTGTTGAGGGCGGCGCATTGAATGGCGAATCGTTAGCCGATTTGTTAGAACAATATGGTGCAGACCTGGTTGGCGAAAAAGTCTACCAGCACTTCGGCAACATCTTCCCGTTATTGGTAAAGTTTATTGATGCTAACGAGGATCTTTCTATCCAGGTACACCCAAATGATGAACTGGCTAAAAAACGCCATAACTCGTTTGGTAAAACGGAGATGTGGTACATCATTGAGTCGGATCCGGGATCGACCTTGATTGCCGGTTTTAATAAAGAGTTAACACAGGAAGAGTATTTAAAGCAATTTAACAGCGGCCATTTAATGGATGTGTTAAACCGCGAAACAGCTAACGAAGGCGACGTTTTCTTTTTACCTGCGGGACGTGTGCATACCATAGGCGCGGGCTTATTGTTAGCCGAGATCCAGCAAACATCAGACATCACTTACCGCATTTACGATTTTGACCGGGTTGATGACAAGGGCCAAAAACGCGAACTGCATACCGAAGAAGCTTTAGCGGCTATCGACTATAAATATTACGGCAATTACAAAACCAAGTACACGCCCGAAAAGGACGAACCTGTACAGTTAGTTAGCTGCCCGTACTTTACCACCAGCGTGTTAGATGCTACCGAAAGCACCAGCAAAGACTACAGCAACCTGGATTCGTTTGTGATACATGTTTGCCTTGCCGGCGCATACACCATTAAATACAACGGCGAAAGCTACCCCGTTAAAATGGGCGAGTGTATTTTACTGCCAAAAACAATTGATAAGATCGAATTGGAAACAGCAGGTGGTTTTAAAATATTGGAGAGTTTTATAGCGTAGG
>JACMRC010000046.1 GCA_014376655.1 Mucilaginibacter sp.
GTTGTGCGCAAACTAAACGAATACTTGCTTACATAACTGCCAAACGACCATGAATCGATATTGTTATCAAAAGGTAATACAATACGTTGCTGTAGGTTATTAGTCAACACGCTCGAAGCGATGTTATTGGCATTTTGATGCACATACGAAGCATTAACACTAAAAAAGAACAACGTTATAGCCTTACGATAATTAAAGCCGATAGACGCGTTTTGTGTTTGTCGTTCAGTAAGGTCGGCGTTGTTGGCGTATAAGCTGCGGTAGTTGGTCAGTATTTCGCCACGATAAACATCCTGAATCCCGCCTATGCCGTTTTTAAAGCCATAGTTTAACTGTACAAAGTTTTCTATGCCTGTTTGATATTTAACAGATAAGCGTGGGTCAAAATATAAACGCCTTAAACTTTTATCCAGCTTATAAAACTGATCGTTGTAACTAATACCCAATAAAGTTAAAGGCAAGCTAACGTTTACCTTCAGGATGTCGCCGGGTATATCAAAAGCTGCTTCGGTATATAGCTTATTGCGTTTCCAGTCAAGGTTGTTTTTAGTACTGTCTGCTACCAGGTTGGTGGTATTATTTAACTGCGTAACATTAAGATCAGACGTTAAACTTTGCGATTGCAGGCTAAACCCGGCCTTATAGCTTTGCGTAACATACTGCCCCGGTATTTTGTACGACAGGTAGTTATTGGTAAAAAAACTGGGCACATTGGCGTTTTGCGTTAGCTGTGCATAAGGGATATTATGATTGAAGATGTTAGGGTTTAATCCCTGCTCTATCACACGGTTCTCAGGCTCGGTGGAGTGATTGATATAGCTATACCCTTCAATAATGTTATTATTTTTAAAGGTTTGCATATAATTTAACTCATTCGAGGCATCCAGCAGGTTATCTTTAAAAGTTTGCTTTACGCCGCTACCGTTAGTAACTAACGACGAATAGCTGGTGTTATGGCTGTAGTCGGCTATTAAAGCATCGTTTAAATAATATTTCTTATTGTTGATATTTAAGTTAAACTGGGTGTGCAACAGATCGGGCCGACGCTTGTTGTATTGCGTTTCGGTATAATGCACGGTGTCATTAGGCAGGTAAATATCACTGGTTTTAAAATAATCCTGGCGCTGGTTATCGCGCACGTATGATAAGTTTAGCCGCAACTGCACATCGTTTTTAAGATTAAGCAGGTTGTTGGCATTTAATATGCCCGACTGATCAAATAAGTAACGGTTACGCGGCAGGTCAGGATCGCCGGCTGTACCAAGCGATAGCACCGTTGCGGGCTTATCATTATCTATCCTTGATAAATAGTCGTTCATGTTATGCGATACCAGGTCGCCGGTTACATCAAGGCCTGTGTTATTGCCTTTTATGTAGTTTATGGCTTTATATTTATCCTTAAACATCATAGCATTCAGGTCGGCGTAATAATTACCCGGCAGGCCTGCCCCTACGGTTTCCTGCCCTACCATTTGTAGTTTGGCATCTTTTTTTATGGTAAGATTTAGCGCCACATCATCGCTGTTTACTTTGCCTTGAAGCATTTTAACAGGCTGATGATTTTGCATTACCTGCACCTGGTCTACCACCCCATTAGGGATATTATTGGTTGCGATGTTGTATTTATCGTCCAATAAATTATCGCCGCCTATGTATAGGTTTGATATGGATTTGCCATTGTAGCTTATCTTACCATCCTTAGCCACATCAATACCGGGCAGCTTCTTTATAACATCACCTATCACTCTATCCTGCGGACTACTAAAATCAGACACTTTATAATTCAACGTATCTCCGCTGGTGCGTAAAAACGGGCGCTTATTTTTAATCACTACATCTTTAAGTTGATTAACTGCCATACTCAATTTAAAGTTATAGGGCGATGTAAAACCTGCGACTTCTGTACTTTGCTTTTTAAAACCGATACAACTTACTTCAAGCATAAGGCCCGTCTTATTTGCATCGGTAGGCAATTGCAAAGTAAACGCACCTTTGTTATTGGTAGTGGTATAAGCGATGATTAAATTACCATTGCCTTTTAGGTTAACCCCCGCATAACTAACAGGCTTACCCAAACTATCGGTAACTGTGCCCTGGATGGTTTGGCCCAGGCATACCACTTGCAGCAGCATCCATAAAATGAATACTCCCACCCATTTATTGGGGCTTTTCATTATTTCTTCTCGGGTAACTCTAATGGATTATTGATAACCGGGCCGCTTCCGTTCATACGTATCTGCATACCACCACCCGGCCCACCCGGGCCACCACCTGCCGGTGCTGCCCTAAAACTAACACCACTACCTGCCATTGCCGATTGTGCAAAGGCGTTAGGGTCTTTACGCATTGCTTCCTGTAAGTTTTTAAATTCTTTCTCGGTTGTTTTTACAGCATCAGTTGGTATAGCTATAACGTTAGGGTCCGCGTTGGCATCATCCATACCAAACATCATTAATTTTGGTGTGCCGGGGGTTGGGGTCGCTTCAGCCGCTTTAACAAATGGTGTAGCTTCTTCCATGTTGTCAAACTTAAAAACAACTTCTTTATTGGTATCATAAGCCTCGACTATCAAGCCGGGCAAGCCGCTTAACTTCCATGGGCCCGCGTGGAAAGGTACTTCTGTAGTAAACCACGCGGTATAATCGCGGCCCTTAAAATGAGTGGTAGCTTTTTGGCATTCCATGCTGCCAATTTTCATAGTTTCGGTGCTTATTTTCCAGTTTATAACCGGCATTGGCTCCGCTATCAGGTATGGGGTTATTAACCTTTCTTTTCGCAGAAACTTACCCTCAGCCGGGAACTGGAAATATTCTGTATTGGTAGTTTGCATCCGGTTTTGGACATTTATTCGCAACTGGCCCGAGCCTTTTTGTTCGGCCATTTGCTCGGCTACTTGTTTTTGCATCATCTGTTGCTGCAATTTGCGGTCGTAGCTTTTGTATACGCTTGCAGTTGGGGCCAAAAACAATACCATGTTTTCGGTATACGGCTTATCTTTTTGCGTGGTATCGCGCAAGTGCGAAAATTTATAATGAACTATTAGTTTGGCGGTATCGGCTTTTTGCGCCCAGCCAAACTGTATGGCCAGCATAAGGATGGCTAAAATTGCTGTTATTTTTTTCATGACTTGTGATATGTGTTAAATTGTTAAGGACAAATTAAATTTGATTACGAAACAAATATATACACAAGTCAATTAATCTACGAATATTTCGTAGATATTTAACACTTTTTAACAAATTACGATACTTTCGTAGAA
>JACMRC010000396.1 GCA_014376655.1 Mucilaginibacter sp.
GCAGAATCGCACCCGCTTTTATATGATTTACTTATACGGTCACTTAATATTTACCGTGAACTTAAACCCAATGGTATTTTAAAAACTAAAATTTGGGGTGTTTATTAACGATTACTTGATGTCGGTAAAATAATCTATCACATTACTTAAATGAAACCGTGTAGTACCCCACCAACTTCCCCCATCATATCCACCATCTTCTCCACCTCCGGGTCCTTAACCAATACAGGTGCATGGTGTGGTTTTATCCGTGCGTCTATGATCAATGGCCCATAGCAGCCCCAGTGTTTATGCTCGGTAAACTCGTTTATCCCATAAATATCGTGCGATGGGTTACTACGGGTAAAGGTTATCCAAACAAAGTTGTTAATGTTCTCGGCTGTGAAAGCGGCATCGTCACATAATACCATAAGCGGGATACCCGACAGATCGACCTCGGCAAAATGCTCTTGTAAAAACTCCAGCATCATGGGTATATCACTGGTGCGGATATTTTGCGGTACTTCTACAGCCAATATACCCGGCATTGCCATTTGATATTTAACAAATGGCTTGGGCAAGGTAAATCCGGCGGGTACATCGGCCCATAATTCTCTTTTTATATCTCCCGCAACTGTAACTGCCACTTTACTGCCCGAGTTTAATCCGCTGCCGCTATAATCAAGCGTATCAATAGTAGTGCGGGTATGGAAATGCAGGTCGCGGGTTAGGTCAATGCGTTGTAGTATATGCGTAAGGAACGGGGCGATATCATTTACATTCAAATTCGGATCATCCTCCTGCGCGGCTATAAATAAGTATTTGGCAAGGCTTAGCTGGTTCTTTCCTAATATATGGTTGGCAATAGTTAATATTTCCTGCGGCTTGCGTTCCTTTATATAAGGCGTATAACGCTCGCTGCCGATAGCAAACAACAACGGGTGTACACCGGCAGCATCAACCGCGTTAACGGCGTGTAGGCCCGGGATCTCCTGCGGCAGGGCAGATCCGGTTAGCTCATGGATCAAAGCGCCAAAGCTGGTATCTTCCTGCGGCGGGCGGCCCACTACAGTAAACGACCAGATAGCATCTTTACGGTGATACACATTATGCACCTTCAACAACGGGAACGGATGCGCCAGGCTATAATAACCCAAATGATCGCCAAAGGGTCCTTCTGATTTATTCTCATGGGGCTCAACTGTTCCGGTGATGATAAAGTCGGCATCTGTAGAAATACAAAACCCCTCATCATCATAAAAATAACGGAACCGGCGGTTACCCAATGCGCCGGCGAAAGTCGCTTCTGAAAGCCCCTCAGGCAGCGGCATTACAGCAGCTACGGGGTGTGATGGCGGGCCGCCTACAAATATACTCACCTTTAAAGGCTGCCCCTTTGCATTGGCTTTGGTTTGATGTACACCAATACCGCGGTGCAATTGATAGTGCAGACCTATCTCTTTATTTAATATATAGTCATTACCGGCCATTTGGATGCGGTACATGCCCAGGTTAGCGTTCATTACGCCGGGCTTGTCGCTATCTTCGGTATAAACCTGCGGCATGGTAACAAACGGACCACCATCCTTGGGCCAGTTTACAATTTGCGGCAGGTCGCTTATATTACATTTACTGAAGTTAGATATACTCCCGCTTTTCATAGGCAAAGCCGATAGTGCGGTAAGCGCCACATTAGCATATTTAAACGGGTGCTTGATGGCTTGCATCGGGTCGGTTTTTACATCAACCAATGTTTTAACCTTATCCAGCGAATCGCGAAAAATAAATTTAGATCGCTCCAACGTGCCGAACAGGTTTGATACAGCCGGGAATTTACTACCCTTTACGTTTTCGAATAATATGGCCGGCCCGCCTTTTTCAAATACCCGCAGATGAATCTGCGCCATTTGCAGGTATGGGTCTACCTCTTCTTTTATACGTATTAAATGACCATGTTTTTCAAGGTCGGTAATGCAGGCTTGTAAACTTTGGTAACCCATAGATTTTTAAACTCCCTTTTGTCATTTAGAACGTTAGTGAGAAATCTATACACACCCTCACATATATGTATAGATTTCTCGCTATCGCTCGAAATGACACCTTTTTAATTGTGGCAAATGTACAAAAGGCATTTTAATGTAGCGGAGCAATACTTTGCGTCTGCGGCCGTAATGTTTATTGACGCAAAGTATTGCGTCGCTACATTAAATATTTTGCCTAACTTTATAATATCATGAATCAGGCCGATCTATATTCAAAAACCTTTGTTGCTATGTGCAAAGCTCATAAGGTTAAAGAATTATACCTTTTTGGTTCGGCTGTAAATGGAAACTTTACAGACAAAAGCGACCTCGACGTTTTGGTTGAGGTAGATGAGTCGGATCCGCTAATTCGGGGTGAATTATTACTTTCCCTCTGGAATGAATTAGAACTTTACAGTGATAGAAAAGTAGACCTGTTAACACCTTCTTCCTTAAGAAACCCATATCTTATAGAAAGCATAAATAATACAAAGCGCTTAATTTACGATGGATCGAAAGAAGAAGTATTACGATGATATCGTTTTCGCCATCTCATTAATTGATGAATTTCTTGGCGATATAAATCTATTCTCGCAACCAGGCTGACCGCAAAACCAAAAGTGCTGTAGAAAGACAGCTTGCTATAATTGGCGAAGCAATTAAAAAAATCAAAGAGATAGATGGCAACGAACTCATCAGTTATCATTCAAGCATAATAGGCTTCAGAAACATATTGGTACACTCGTACGATAGCATTAATGATGAAATGGTATGGGCTATAATTAAAAAACATCTTGAGCCTTTAAGAGCCGAGGTAACAGAGAAATTAAAAAATGAGTAGAGACGCAATGCGTTTATTCCCGACCAAATCCATAGATAAACATTAAACAACGCCCCTAAAAAAAGTTATTATTACTTTTAGGGCCTAAACGTTTTGTGTTTAATATGTCGGTAATCGAGCTTACTATTATTATACTCATCGGCTCGTATTTCGCGGGTCTGCTTGGTTCACTAACCGGCTTGGGTGGTGGCTTTATAATTATCCCCCTGCTTACCCTTGTGCTGCATGTTGATATCCATTATGCTATAGGCGCGTCCTTAATTTCAGTTATCGCCACGTCTTCCGGCTCGGCAGCAGCTTATGTAAAAGAGGGAATTACCAATATGCGATTAGGCATGTTTTTAGAAATTGCCACTACTGCCGGCGCAATGGCAGGTGCAATACTGGCCATATATACCTCTACACATTATATAGCCATATTATTTGGGCTGATACTGATATCATCGGCTGTGCTGTCGCTGTACGAGAAAAAAGAGCACATAGTAAAACACACCAGTTATTTAGGCGAAAAACTTAAACTAAACAACAGCTACCCTACGGCCGATGGCGTGGTAGAATATAGCGTAACTAACGTAGTCGGCGGTTTCTTCATGATGCTTTTTGCAGGGCTGATATCGGGCTTGTTAGGCATTGGCTCGGGCGCTTTAAAAGTTGTGGCAATGGATGGATTAATGCGCATACCCTTTAAAGTATCAACTACTACCAGCAACTTTATGATAGGTGTAACCGCCGCTGCAAGCGCGGTTGTTTACCTGCAGCGGGGATATATTGACCCGGGGCTATCCATGCCCGTAGTAATTGGGGTTTTACTTGGTGCCATGACGGGTTCAAAAATATTGGTAAACAGCACATCATCTAAATGGGTTAGGGTAACGTTTTCTGTAGTAGTAGGCGCTATAGCCGTACAGATGATATATAATGGCATAATAGGTAAAGTATAAATGGCAAACTTAAAAGACACCGACATTAAAACAGCAATTGGCTGGGTCCTCAGGATAGGGGTACTTGGTTCTATAGCTATTGTATTGTTTGGCGGGATAATATACATCTATCGCCATGGGCATACGGTGCCCAATTACCAAACTTTTACCGGCGTGCCTGATTTTGTGCAACCAGGCGGTATAATAAACGGAATACTAACCTTTAGGGGCAGGGCAATTATACAAGCCGGTATTATTTTGCTGATAGCTACGCCCATAATAAGAGTCGTATTTTCGGCAATAGGGTTTATAATTGAGAAAGATTACCTGTATGTTGGTATTACAGTATCAGTGCTGCTTATTATTTTTATAAGCATGCTTAGCGGGCACGCCGGTTAGTTAAGCCCTCCGCCGGCAACTCCACCTGCCCTTCCTTGCTCTTCTTCGTTTGCAACCTTATGCTTCATTATTCCTTTTAAAGAAATATTACCAAAACGATAAGTAAAAGAAAATTTCACTGTTTGAGTCTCTACTTTATTATAAATACTCATATTAATGTTTTGGTAATTAATAGTGCCGCGGTCTCTGTAAGTGTTAAATATATCGTTTACCGTTAAAGCTATTTTCCCCTTTTTATCAAATATCTGCTTGCCAATTGCGGCAGTAACTCTATACATTGATTTGTTTTGAGTGATGATATAGTAATTAGGTGATTCGTATTTGCCTGAAAGTTCTGCGGTGAGCGAATTTGAAATTCTGAAAGTTTGTTTGCTTGTAAAAGCAATATCCTGCGTTCCCTTGTCCAGGTAATTGCTCTGCGGGCTCGAATAAGCTTTAATTCGCTGATAGGACGCATCCAACGTAAAATCAGCTGTCCACCAATTATTAATTACTACTGGCGCAATAACTTTGATTCCTAAAGTAGAATAAGTACCGAAATTGGTTTTGGTATTTATGTTTACTTTAGAAGTATCATCTTGCATATAATTTACAAAGTCATAAAAATTAGTTGTCTCAGAACCATACAGTGTAGTGATAAGCGCATTATTATACTTATACGCTATTTCTATCTTATTAATATATTGAGGCAGCAGGCTTGGGTTTCCTTTACGATAATCATATAGATCCACATAGTATAAAAATGGGTTTACATCATCATAATCTGCTCTGGAAACACCCCTACTAAAACCAATACTAATTTCATTCTTTCCTCCAGCCTGGTAATCTAATTGAAGCGTTGGAAACAAACCTATATAATTCCTTTTAAGCGACTTCATCATAGTTACTGAGTTTGCTTCAGAGATTGTTTGCTCGGCGCGTAACCCTGCAGATATAGTTAACTTACCTATTTCAGTGTTATAATTTACATACGCGGAGTTGATGTTCTCCGTATAAATAAACGTGTTGCTAAATTGCGCGGCACTGGTATATATCCCACCAATCTTTGGCC
This sequence comes from Mucilaginibacter sp., assembly GCA_014376655.1. GTDB lineage: Bacteria > Bacteroidota > Bacteroidia > Sphingobacteriales > Sphingobacteriaceae > Mucilaginibacter. Next base: position 5,212 of record JACMRC010000396.1, read on the forward strand.
CAAATTCAAGTATATTGTTGCTTGTACTTTTACTGTATTTTATACCGGCCTCTAAATAGGATAATTTTGAAAGCGGATTAACATAATCAACCTTCGCGGTCCAAATTTTAGTATTAGCAGGCGATAAGTTTTGCAGGTCCAGGTCTGGCCTGTATTTTACACCAGCAGGGGTAAAAAATTTATTATATATATACTCTGTATTAGGGCGGTCAATGTTGTTAAATACCAAATCAGCAGCAATGGATTCGCCTTTTTTATTTAATTTTCCGGTATAATTAATATCGTAACTAAGGTTAGTTCTTCCCCGGCTTGTTTCTGTAGTGGTTGATATAATAGAATCAAGTTTACCTTGATTAGCTATACTTAATAAATTATTTTTATCAATGTTATAATTATAAATTGTACCACTTATTAAAACACCAATAGTATGATTTGCGCTTATGGCAAAATCAGTGCCCAGCCTAAATGTGTGGCTTTTTCTTAAAATATTTGAATTATAAGTACTGGCATATCTGCTTAAAACATTATTAAAATTAATTAAACGATCATTTGTAAAATCATGAAAGGTTTTATCCTCGATATAGTTATAATTACCAAAAATATTAATGGGCCCCATGCGGTTATTAAAATCTAACCCGCCATTGGCTTTATAAAATTTCCCAAAACCGGTACCCGAGTTCAGGGTAAAGTTGGTGCCTGCACTTGTTCCTTTTTTTAATTTTATATTAATTATACCTCCGGCTGCAGCTTCGTATTTTGATGAAGGGCGGGTAATTAATTCCATTTGATCTATTGATGCCCCCGGGATGGTTTGCAAATAATCTGTAACGGCCTGGCCTGTTTCATTTATGGGTTTACCATCAATAGTTACCAAAGCACCCTGCCTGCCTATAAGGCTATAACCACCATTTTTATCGCCGTTTACACCGGGTGCGTCATTTAAATTTTCTGCAGCGGTTTTGCTTTGAGCAGATATACTGCTTTGAATGTTTAGAACTATTTTACCAGGTCTGGCCTCTATAAACGATCGTTGGGCAGTAACAGTAACTTCTTTTATCTGCGCACTGTTAGTCATTATTGTAATGCCTTTAATAGCAATATCTTTACCAGGCTCTATTAAATACGGTCCAGAATATAAGGTGTAATATCCTATATCACTTATCAGCAACAGATACTTGCCGGGTACTGCATTAAACTTAAATAAACCATTTTCATCACAAAGGGTTGATTTCAGAATTGATGAGTCGGCAGCAGCCAATAAAATAACAGTAGCTGCTTCTGCAGCTACATGCTTTTCATCAGTAACTTTACCGTGTATGCCTGAATATGATTGTGCATAGGAATAGGAATATGCACCTAATAAGAATGCTGTTAAAAGGCATCCCGTTAAAAACTTCATTAATGTATTATCAGTTAATGTAATAAACCATAAATATGCTTATAAATAGCTAATTAATAACCTTTTTACGGTTTTTTTTTATAAAAGTTATTAACTACGTATTATATAAGTGTGATTTTAAAAACAATTGCCCGATTTTTATTAATTTTCGAAATTAATATTATTACCATTTTTTACACGAATAGATGAAGAGGATTTGCTTTTTTATAGTAGCTATTTTTTGCGTGACAAGTTTATTTGCCCAGGGCGAACCTGCCAAATATATGGCTACAGCCGCTAACTTTAAAAAGTACTATAATGCCAATACACCCGATAGTATATCGAAAAATTTTAGTCCCGAAATGCTGGCGGCCATTCCGGCCGATAAGTTTAAAACTACCACAGCGCAGTTAAAAACACAGCTTGGCCCGTTATTAAGTGCCGATTTCCAAAAGTATAGCGCGCCGCTTGCTGTTTATAAAGCTACATTTCAAAATGCGGTGTTTACGCTAAATATCTCCTTAAATAGTAAAGACCAAATAACAGGTTTGATGCTTACCCCTTACCAGGGGCCTGCTAAAACTGCACTTAAGTTAGATCCATCATTAACCGAGTCGCCGGTGTTGTTAAAAACCCTTACGGGTACAATTGCAGGTACATTAACCACCCCAACAAATATTGTTGGCAAAATACCGGTGGTATTGATAATTGCAGGCTCGGGCCCTACAGACCGTGATGGTAATACCCAAAGTATGGGTGTTGTTACCAACAGCTATAAAATGATAGCCGAAGCACTGGGTAAAGACAATATAGCTTCGTTACGCTATGATAAACGTATGGTTGGCGAAAGCGCGACAGGCCAAAAAGAGGACAACCTGCGCTTTGATGATTATGTTGATGATGCCATAGGCCTGGTAAATTTATTAAAGGACGACAAACGTTTCTCTAAAGTTATTGTGCTTGGCCACAGCGAAGGCTCGTTGGTAGGTATGCTGGCTACTATTGCAACCGAAGGTAATGTTAATGCTTTTATATCAGTTGCCGGGGCAGGCCGCCGGGCGGACGAGATAATGAAAGAGCAAATGAAATCTCAGCCAACTTACGTTGCCGAAGGGTTTAAAAAATTGTTAGACTCGCTGGCAAGAGGCAAGGTCCAGAAAAAAATTGATCCATCTTTATATTTTATAGCCAGGCCAAGCATACAGTATTTTTTAATGAGCTGGTGCAAGTTTGACCCATCGCTGGAAATAAAAAAAATAAAAGCGCCTATATTAATTATACAAGGCAGTACAGATATACAAGTAAGCCTTACCGATGCCAACAATTTAAAAAAGGCAAAATCTGCCGCTACTTTAACTATTGTGCGCGACATGAACTATATACTTAAAGAAGCACCTTTAGATCGTGAGAAAAACATGGCTACTTATAAACAGCCCGAGCTTCCGTTAAAGCCTGAGTTTGTTACCGGCCTACTTGAGTTTATACACGGGTTGAAATAAATCTTATCCACGAAGCTACTTTGTTATATAGTTAATAGCTTTTTTGTTGTAAATGTTCTAAGTTTATCCAACAAAAAAACAGGCACCCTATGATACGTAAACTATCCGTTTTAATAGCTTTTACTCTTTTTATAATAGGATGCCAGAAAGACGGCCCCGGTGCTATGTTGGGTGCTAAAGGCGATGACGCGTTTACTGCTTACGAAAGCCATTTCCTGGATGCTTTGTGGAAAGTAAATCCGGATAAAGCTACCGGCGAAGGCTACCATAAATACGACAGCTTACTAACTATCCCCGGCGATAAAAGCCGCGAAGCAACTTTAAATTTTGTTAAGGTACAGCAGGATTCGCTGAGCCGGTTTGAAATAAAGGACCTGTCCGAATCAAACAAGATGGATTACCAGATCCTGCAAAATCAATTAGAATATACCAACTGGCAAATAAGCATTTTAAAAGCATGGCAGTGGAACCCAACGCAATATGTTGCCATATCAACTTTCGCGCATATTTTGAATGAGCATTACGCGCCTTTAGATAAACGCCTGCGCAACTTCTACCAAAAAATGGCCGACTTGCCTGCTTATTACAAAGAGGCCGAAAAGCAAATTAAAGACCCGGTGCCCGAGTTTACCAACCTTGCTATCGATCAGCTTAATGGTGGATTGTCTATCATAGAAAAAGATTTTGCAGATTCATTAAAACGGACCAAGATCCCGGCTGCCGAACAAACAAAAATGACCGACCGCGCCAAGCTTGCTGCCGATGCTATACGCACACACGTAGCCTGGTTAAAAAACATTAAAAGCGATAAGCCACGCAGCTTTAGGTTAGGCAAAAATTTGTATGAGGATAAGTTTAAATACGAGATCCAGTCGGCCTATGGTGCGCAGCAGTTATACAATATGGCGTTTGAGCGTAAAAAGGCGGTACATAAAGAAATGGCCAAACTGAGCAGGCAGCTATGGCCTAAGTATTTCGGCAAAAAAGCAATGCCTGCGGATTCGCTGGAACTTATTGCTCGGGTATTAGATACCCTATCAGCAGCGCATACCACGGCCGCCAACTTGCGATCGGATATTGAGAAACTGATACCAAAATTATCAGCCTTTGTCACCGAAAAAAATCTGCTTACACTCGATCCTACCAAGCCATTATTAATTCGCAGCAACCCTGCCTA
>JACMRC010000397.1 GCA_014376655.1 Mucilaginibacter sp.
CTAAATTAAAGGAGGAGGCCGGCGCATTAAGCGGCGCACCTTTAACAAAAAGATCAACCCAGGTAATACGTTATTTGGCGCATAAATCTAAAAGGTCATTTCCGCTAATTGGTGTGGGTGGCATACACTCGGCAGAAGATGCTTTAGAGAAATTGGATGCAGGCGCATCATTAGTGCAATTATATACCGGGTTTATTTATGAAGGGCCGGGGTTGATAAAAAGGATTAATAAGAAAATATTATCTCTATAATGTAGAGACGCAATACTTTGCGTCTCCGTGCAAAAAATCTCGTCAGAGACGCAAAGTATTGCGTCTCTACGTAAACATTTTTCACAAAAAAATCCCATCGGCTTACACCAACAGGATTTAAAAAAATCACAATTTCTTTTCAGAAATTACTTAGTTGCTTGCAGCTGCTTTAGCTAAAACAATGTTGTTTAAAGTTACCTGGCTTTTAGGTGACTCATTAGAACGACTTCCAGCCTCAAGGTTGGTAGCATTCTTTAAAAACTGAACTTCTAATCTTGAGAAAGTCTTGTTTCTTCTATCTTTTCTTTTTAAACGTGTTACGCCCATGATGCTTTATTTTTTTAATGTTTTTGTTAACCTTGAGGTCGGGAGCGGATTCGAACCGCTGTACGAGGTTTTGCAGACCTCTGCCTAGCCACTCGGCCACCCGACCAATTTTAAGGATTGCAAAAATAGTAATTATTTATTGCAAGCCAATATTTATTTAAGCTTATTTCTACTTATTTCTGAACAGAATATAGCGGTAGCTATCGCAACGTTCAATGACTCAGCCTCTCCACCTCTCGGAATGGTGATAGCTTTAGTTACTAATTGTTTCACTTCATCGCTTAAACCATTGCCTTCGTTACCCATAACTATCAGTCCCTCAGCGCCAAAATTGGTGTTGTAAATATTCTCGCCATCCAGCAACGCACCATAAACCGGCAGTTTGGTACCGGCTAAAACTTCAGGCAAATTAACGTAATGTACATTCATCCGCGAAAGCGAACCCATTGTAGCCTGCACTACTTTAGGGTTATATACCTCTACGCAATCTTCAGAACAGATGATATTTTCTATCCCAAACCATTCGGCCGTACGAATTATTGTGCCCATATTACCCGGATCTTGAATTCCGTCCAACACTATTGCAAATTTTTTGTTAAGGGTAGTAGCATTTAAAACCGGCCATTGTGGTATTTTAACAGTTGCTAATATATCGGCAGGGGTTTTTAAAGCACTTATTTTTTCAAGTATGGCAGATGAAATCTCTAAGGAGTTCGTTTTCTGCGATAATTTGAGCATTTTTGGGGCAATGGTTTCGGTATAGTAAACGGCATCTACCTGGTAAGCAGAATTAATAAATTCTGCTACAGATTTATAGCCTTCGACTAAAAACAAGCCATGTTCTCTACGAAATTTTTTATGTTGTAAGGACTGTAATAAACTGATATTAGATTTTGAAAGCATATATAAGCATAAATAGATACCGTATTGCAATATTAAGTATTTTGCTGCTCTTTATAGGCTCGGGGTGCAGTTTAACGCGCGGATTAAAAGGTAATGAGACATTAGTACGCAAAGTTACTATAAAGGGCATGGACAAAGAGTTTAGCGAACTGGCGCTAAACTATGTAGATAAAGAACAACAACCCAATAACCAGGTTAACCTGCAGCTTTATTACATTTTTAATAAAAAAGGTAAAAGAAATATTGGCGAACCACCCGCTATTTTAGACAGTAACCTGGTTGAGTTTTCGCGTTTCCAGATAGAAAAGTTTATTCAGAGTAAAGGTTATTTAAAAGCCAAGGTAACCGACTCCATAATTATTAAAAAGAAAAAAGCCCAGTTAATTTTCACTACCACACAAGGGCCAATGTTCAGGATCCGTAAAATTGCCGATAGTATCCCTGACAGAACAGTGCGCGACTTGTATCGTAAAACCCGCCCTGTATTTTCGCATATACAACCCGGCGGGCGCTTTGATACCGATAGTTTAGCTTTTGACCGCGATGCTTTTTACCAGGTGATGAAACGCAATGGCTATTATGATTTTTATCGCCAGTACATCAATTTTGCCTACGACTCTACCTATAACAGCAGCGTTATAGACATGACACTGATCATTGATAACCCGGCCGACAGGACATCGCACCCCACTTATACTATCAATAATACATTAATAACTATTGCCACCGCAGGTGGGCGCACTACCGGTGTTGCCGATACAACAGTGGTAGATTCGCAATTTACGTTTGTTGATTACTCGCACAGATTTAAGCCACACCCGGTTGTTGATTATATTTTTCAGACAAAAGGCGATCTGTACAACTCTAATATGCAGACTATCACAACTTCGCGACTGTCAGAGTTAAATGTTTTTCGTAATGTACCCAATCCCATATATATTAAAACGGCCGATAGTACCAACCGGCTAAATACGGTCATCAATATGATTCCGCTAAAACAGATGTCGGACCGTGTGGAAGGGGAGTTTTTGTTTAACGGCGGGCGGTATGGTTATAACATAGGCAATACATTTACCAATCGTAACATGTTTAAGCAAGCGGTTACCTTGCAGTTAAAAGTAAACCTGAGTAATTTATATAACAACGACAGCAAGTCTATAAATGGCAAAGGTGTAGAAAACCGCGACTTTAAGATCGGCGCAAGTTTGATATACCCGTGGATTGTCACGCCTTTTAATCTTGCTAAGCCGGGTAAATATGGCGTACCGCATACTACTTTCTCTACCAATTACTCATTATATTTCCAAAAAGGATTGGTTGAACGAACGAGTTTTGTAACCTCGGTCACCTATGACTTCCTGGAACAGGCTAACAAGGTACATAGCATAACACCTATTGATATTGAGTTTTCAAAAGGAACGATTGACCCGGTTGCCAGGGAGCAACTGTTAAAAGCCAATCGTCTTTCATACATCTTTTTAATAGGCCGTACCGTTTTTACTACCGGCAGCCAGTATACCTACCAGGTAAATGGCAATCAATTAAACAATTATAAAAACTTTACCTACTTCCGGGGATCGCTTGATGTTGGCGGCAATATGTTATCGGCGGTAACCAACGCTGTTAATACACCGAAAGATACTGAGGGGAAACGCACACTTTTTGGATATAGCTTCTACCAATATACCAAATTTGAGATTGACTTGCGCCTATATAAGAGTTTTGGTGGCGAGCGCCAGTTTATTTTCAGGGTTAACCCGGGGCTTGGTATACCTTATGGAAACAGTTCGCAGCTGATATTTGAAAAAAACTTTTACGCAGGTGGCGCTAATGATATGCGTGCCTGGTTACCACGCACCTTAGGTCCGGGCCAGTTTAACAGGGCAATAACTTACGGCGCTGCCGGGACAGATGCAGCACCCACACTTGGTGATACTTTGCGCACACGTTTAAAATACATAGACCAGTTTGGCGAGATAAAACTGATAACCAATGCCGAGTACCGCTTTAAAGTGGCAAACAACTTCTTTGGATCGAAACTAAAAGGCGCTTTATTTATGGATGCCGGTAACGTTTGGCGCTTACATAAACAGGCAGATAACCCTAATGGCGAGTTCAGGTTCAATAATATTCTAAACTCATCGGCTATGGATATTGGTGCAGGCTTGCGTTTTGATGTAAGCTTCTTTGTATTCAGGCTTGATGCTGCATTTAAATTTAAGGACCCCCAATTTAACGGCTCAGAGCAATGGGTATTAATTAACCACGCTAACGAACTGTTTCATGATGGCCCGTTCAAAACCCAATTCATAAAAGACAACCGCGAAAGCTACAACTTTATGCAGTTGAACTTTGGCATAGGGATGCCGTTTTAATGTGCAGATATGCAGATACGAGGATGTGCAGATGCTTGTAAATATGTATAAAGGTTATTAATTATTTGCACATCAAAATCATTTACACATTTGCACATCAAAACAATCCTCGCAACCCATCAAATATACTCTCGAAGAAGGTTGGCACGGTTAAGCCGTTATGGTGGTTAAAGTATAAGAAAATACAGAAGATGACTATCGCGATGATTATAAATCGCTTAAACATATAGCCTAATAAAACCAGCGCCAGGGGTATAATTACCAGCAGCATCCAGCTTACATGTATAGGGCGTAGCTTGCCGTCTTGTTTATAAATGTAATAAAGCATAGCGTGCATGCCATCATTATTAAAATGCTTTACATAAAAAAAAGCCGACTTATCCAGTTTGTGACGATAAAAGGCTGTGCCCTTTTCAAACCTCATTTGCTCCTGGAAACCATTTATAGTGAAAGCAAATACACCTTCAACTTTTTCCTGCACGTTACCGGCGGTGTCTACCGCTACTACGGCTACTTCGCTATCGGCAAAGGGGTTTTCCTTTATTACAAATTGCTTAATGGTAATTGTATCGGCAAAAGCAAAACTGCCTGCACACATAATCAATAGCACAACAAATAATATCTTTTTCATTTTTTAGTATTAGGTTTGAGCTGTAAAACAACCCGCAATAAAATTAGTTATTATTAACTTATAATGTAACTATAAGCTAATTTCAATTAAAGCACACCTATACAATGCCGCATAACCTATTAATGTTTAAGTTTTTACTTGTTTTTTTCCTAACGGGATCTGCCCCGAACATCACCGCTAATCACGATCCTAACTTTATCTGTGGCAAGTGGATCTCGACTAATAAAGATTTTATTGTACTGGTTTACCACGACGGAAATACGTTTAAAGCCAAAACTGTATGGTTTAAAAATAAAGATACCAGCAAGGCCATGGACGAGTGGACCGATAAACATAACCCCGACCCTGCCCTGCGCACCCGCAAGCTGGTAGGCATGAATATAATGACTGACCTGGTTTACAATGCACGGTCTGACAGTTGGGAAGATGGTAAGATTTATGATTCAAGCAACGGCCATGTATGGAGCGCAGCGGTTAAAGTAACACCCGAAGGCAGCTTAAAAATTACCGGCTATTGGCACTTTAAATTTATTGGCCGAAGTATGACGTTTACGCGGATGGCTAATTAGAGGTTAGGTCGACCGCGTTCAAAAATAGAAAGGCGATGGGTATTCAAACTCATCGCCTTTCTGATTAACTTTTATAGCTAAAGATTATTCTAATCTCTAATCTCTAATTAGCTCTTAGCAAACTCGCCATTAGCTTTAATCTGTACTTCGTCGCTTAACATTGGTGAGCCAAATTTTGAACCGAAACCAAAGTCAGAACGTTTTATTTCGCCGGTTAACTGGAAACCTGCATCAGGAGCCTGGTTGGTTGGGTTTGTAATAGTACCGCGGTACCAAAGGTCCATTATAACCGGCTTAGTTACACCATGCAAGGTTAAATTTCCTTTTAATTTATAACGGTTAGCGCCTGCACCTTTAGTGATACCTGTGCTAACAAAATTCATGGTTGGATATTTTTCGATATCAAAAAAATCTGCGCTTTTTAAGTGGTTGTCGCGTTTTTCAATTTCGGTATTAACAGATGCGGTTTGCGCTACAAGTGTAAATTTAGCATCGCTAAAATCGGGTTTGTTAGTTACAACAGTAACATCAAAATCTTTAAATATACCTTCAACGTCAGACACAGCAAGGTGCGTAATAGTAAATGTAAGTTTAGAATGATACTTGTCTACTTTCCAGGTAGATTGTGCAGAAACAGCAGTTATAGTTAATAACGCTACAGCTAAAATAGAAACGATCTTTTTCATTTTGTGATTTATTGTTTTAAAATATTTCAACAAAAGTAAAAAGATTATTTGTAAATACATGTTTAAACATATATTTTGACGTTGGTATGTTTTTTCTATTAATTACCCATAAAATTGATAGTGATTAGGTATAACCGACATAATCAGTCGCGCCTAATCACTAATCATCAATCTTTATTTCTTAACTGCGTTTATATTAGGCAGATCATTTTTACCTTTTAAATACTTCTCCAGGTATTGAAAGTTTAAGGTCTGTATCAAAACATAGCTTGAAAGGTCGTAAGCCGCTCCGTGTGCGCCTTTAGGGTAAATCCTAAGGTCAACATCCTTCCCCGCCTCGGCAAACGCCGTAAGCATTTGCATGGTATTAGCCGGGTGCACATTATCATCGCTCATGGAATGGATATATAACAAATGATCCTGCAGATTTTTGGCAAGTGGCATAGTCGAGCTTGCATCATACCCTGTTTTATTTTCTTGAGCAAGGCCCATATAACGCTCGGTATAAATATTATCATACAAACGCCAATCGGTTACTGCCGAATTAGCCATACCTGCCTTAAATACGCCCGGATAGGTAAGCAGCGTATAAAGCGTAGCGTAACCGCCGTAGCTGGTGCCCATTATGGCCATATTGCCTTTATCAACAAACGGAAGTATGTTCAAATAAAGTGCTGTTTCGGCAAAATCACGGCTCTCGTATTTACCTAATTGCTTATAGCCTATCTTTAAAAATTTGCTGCCATAGTTAGATATGCCACGATTATTAACGTCGACAACAATATAACCGTTTTGAGCCAGCCATTGCTGCCAACCGTTTGCAGAGAATGAGTTATAAATTGAGTGCGACTCGGGCCCGCCATAAACCGTAAATACAACCGGGTATTTTTTTGACTGATCAAAATCAAATGGTTTTATCATGTAAGCATCTAACGTGACACCATCACTGGTTTTCACTTTAAATAGCTCCGGGGCACTGTAAGCATGAGTTTTAACAAAGGCAGATACAGCAGCGTTATCCTCCAGCATTTTTAGCTGTTTACCATTATCATCATATAAACCAACATGTGTAGGTGTTTTTATGTTGCTATAACTGTCTATATAATACTTCGTATCCGGCGACATATTGATGTTATGCTTACCGTCCACGTCGCTTAGTTTCTTTTTACCGGTGCCATCAAATTTTATACTATAAAGCTCTTGTGCCAGGCCCGATGACTCGGCCGATAAGTAATAAATGCTTTGCGTTTTAGGATTAATGCCGTTTACTTTTATCAAATCCCAATCGCCTTTGGTAACTTGGTTTATCAGCTTACCATCATAGCTATAACGGTATATGTGGTAATAGCCAGAGCGATCTGATACCCAGAAAAACTCTTTCGAATCTTTGGGGAAGTAAACCATATCATTTACATCAGTATAAAAGTCAAATATGGCTACCCAGGTTTTATTCTGTTCGTCTAAAACAACATGGTGTTCGCCGGTTTTTACATTGAAGAAATACAGCTTCATGTGGTTCTGCTCGCGGTTAAGCGTCATTACGGCTAAAACATTTGGGGTGCTTGTCCAATAAATACGCGGGATATAAAAATCGCCGGTTTCATCGGGCTTAAACCATACTTTTTTGCCGGTGGTTACATCGGCCACGCCAATTTTAACTTTGGCATTTTCATCACCTACCAAGGGTACATGGAAGTTTACAGTTTCGCTATGATGGCCCTCAAAGTTGGTCATTTCAAAATTAGGCACTTTGCGCTCGTCAAACTGCCAGTAAGCTATATACTTATTATCTGGCGACCAGTTCCAGGCTTGCGGCTGGCCAAATTCTTCTTCGTACACCCAATCATAATGGCCGTTAAAAATGGCATTCTCGCCGGTCGCGTCATTGGTTAATTGTTTCTCTTTACCGGTAGCAAAATCATAAACAAACATATTGCCTTTACGCTCAATACCTACCTTTTTACCGTCAGGCGATAGCTCGGCTGTGCGGGCATCCTTAGCGGCTGATTTTAGTTGCTTGGTTTGCAGGTTGTAAACATAATAATCTGCTATACCCGATTTACGGTATATGGGCCTAAAATCTGATTTAAAAACCAGGTTCTTAAAATCATGCGAGAACTGGAACGATTCGTAATCGAAAGGTTTTTTAGTATTCGGAAAAGCAAGTCCGGTTTTGGTAAATAACAACTCGTCTTTTAAAGTAGCAGGCTCCATGGTGGGTACTTCCTGGCCGGCTATGTATGAATATTTTTGCCCGCCATTTATCCAGTTAACACTTGCCGGGCCGCGTTTACCGCCAAGCCTGCCGCTTGCAAATATGGCATCGCTCAGGCTACTATATTCTGTTTTTTGTGCCTGTGCCGCAAAGGGGAAAACGCTTGTTAGCAAAAGCGCTACGCACATTAGTTGTGTAGTTATTCTTTTCATCTATGAAATCAGTTTGGATAAAGCTAACTGATTTGCACCATTTGGGCAATAGCGAAATTACTTTTATAACTTTCCATTAGGCGGTTTGCTACCTAACCATCCGTCGGCGCAGGTTGGTCTTTTGCAAGGCAGGGCCTTAAAATTTAACCGGTAACGCTTTTTATCAACAACAACCGCTGCTGGATTTACTGGTTTGCCACCTTAATAACACCTAAATATCACACTATATCACACCGTATCACAGTATATCACATCATAATCACACAGAATCACACTGTATCACAGCCTATCACACTATATCACAGTACTGTTTTTAACTTAAAACGCTGAATATTAATACATTGACATGAAAAAACCGGATTTATACTTTTTAGGTTGAATTAATATGCCAAAAAAAGTATGAGTTTAGAAGCCTGGGGTTGGCCTTATACAAAAATACCAAAAATAACGCGGAAATAAAATACCAGCTTCGGTATCACGATTGAATTTAACAAATC
>JACMRC010000398.1 GCA_014376655.1 Mucilaginibacter sp.
AATTACTTTAATTATTTTCAACGGAGTTTTAGGGCGCATTTGGATTATACCTGATACCACTACGCTATCCCCAACTTTTAAACCGCTTACTATTTGTATTTTGGAAGCTGTACGCAAGTCCGTTTTAACAGGTTTGGCTACCGCTTTACCGTTATGATACACGTATACCACGCTACTTTTCAAATCGGGCACCACACATTCTGTAGGCACCATAATAGTTTTAGGAATTTGATCAAGCTCCAGGTTTATCTTGGCAAAACTACCTGCGGTAAGTAAGCCTTTAGGGTTAGCGGCCTTGGCCCTAACCGTTATTGTACGCGAGCTTACATCAATTGATGGCTCGATAGCGTAAACTGCCGCCTTAAATTTTTGCTCGGAACTGGTTATGGTAAAACTAATTTTAGTTCCGTTGTTAACCAGCGGCAAATACTTCTCCGGAACAGAAAAAGTAACTTTTGCCGGGTCGATATTTACAAGCGTTGCAATAGCTGTATTGGGCGATAAATATCCGCCGGGGCTTACATTGCGCAAACCGATAGTACCCGAGAATGGTGCTCTAACCTCGGTTTTCGAGATTTGTGCTTTTAAAACATCGCTTTGCGCTTTTAAAGTATTTAAGCCGGTGAGCGATGTATCATACTCTTGCTGGCTTATCGCTTCTTTTTGCAATAACACTTTGTTGCGGTATTCATTTTGTTTGGCAAGCGCTATCTGGTAATCATTTTGCTTTAAAGCGGCAACCTGGTCTTTGTCATACACTTTTACCAATAGTTGGCCTTTATTTACATGGCTGCCTTCGGTAAAATATATCCCGGTAATATTGCCGGCAGTTTCGCTTATCAGGCTTACCCGTTCGTTGGCATCTATTGTTCCGGTTATGTCAATGTTATTATCAAGCGTGGTGTCTTTAACTATCATCAACCTGACAGATACCGGGCCATTACGCCCAGCCTTTTTGCCCCCTTTGCCTTTGGTATTAGCCGCATCTGCTTTTTTGGCCCTGGCGCTAAAAAATTTATTGTAAACTAAATAGCCGACTAATAATGCCAGCAAAATGTATATAATATACCTGGTTTTCATATCCTGATAGTAATTAACTAATTGTACTTTCTGTAATTTTAAATTCCACTAAATTGTTCTTCATTTTATTCAGCACGCTTTCAAATATTTGCATATCATGTGCAGATATGTCTCTGGCCGCGCTGCTGTTCATGTGTTCAAAAGCCTCAAGTATATGCGGTACCGCCTTTTTAGCCTTATCTGTAACACCCAACAAATGTTGTCGCCTGTCGCTGGGGTTAATCTGGCGGTAAACAAAACCTTTGTCGGTAAGTGTATCAATAATTTTTACAATGATGGATTTATCCTTACCCAATTTTTCGGCAAGGGCCTTTTGGGTAAGCTCGCCATCATGGTAACAAATTACCGTTAAAGCGTAGTAATACCTGTCTATATCCAGGTGCTGCATGTGGTTGCCCAATAAAGCCAGGTATGCCTTACCTAAGACAATAAGTTTGCGCGATATTGGTTCTATTAGTTTCACTTCCATAAGCAGTGTGTAAAAGTAAATGGTTATGAAAGTTAATAGTTGCATGTATCAACCATTTTACATCAAGTTTTTGTTAATCGCATATCAACCTAAACAGCAAAATTTTATAAATTGCAGGCATGAAAAAAATTAAATTATCAGTTATTTTTTCCTTAATCCTACTTTTTATGGCTACTACCGGTAATGCAGCAGATAGCGCGGGCATAACTTATACTGTATCTTTTCCTGAAGCGCAAGCACACTATGCTGATGTGGAAATGAAGCTAACAGGATTAAAACAAAATACATTAGAACTTAAAATGCCGGTTTGGACACCGGGGTCATACCTTGTGCGCGAGTTTCAACGAAACATAGAAACGCTAAGTGTTACCGCCAACGGAAAAGAAATTGCGACCACCAAAACACGCAAAAATATATGGCAGCTTAACACTACCGGTATATCAGACCTTACGGTAAAATATCGCGTGTATGCTTTCGAGATCTCGGTACGTACCAGCTTTATTGATGCTAAGCATGGCTTCCTTTCATCGCCTGATATTTTTATTTACCCGGGCAATATGTTGCATGCGCCATCAACTATTCATATCATCCCTTATAAAGGGTGGACCAGCGTATCAACCAGTTTAGAAAAAGTAAATGGCGATAGTTTTACACGTCATGCTCCTAATTACGATATCTTGTTCGATTCGCCTATCGAGGTTGGTAACCAGGATGTTTTTGGGTTTAATGTTGGCGGCGTAGCTTATGAAGTTGCCATGGTTGGTGGCGGCAATTACGATAAAGATCGCCTAACAAAAGATCTTACCAAAGTTATTGAGCAGGAAGTAGCCATATACGGCGAAAATCCTAATAAACATTACACCTTCATCGTACACAATTATTTAAAAGGCGGCGGCGGCTTAGAGCATTTAAGCTCGACTGTATTAGGCGGCTCGCGCGATGCTTATGCAACCGAAAACGGTTACGAAAACTTTTTAAGCCTTGCCGCGCATGAGCATTTTCACCTATGGAACGTAAAGCGCTTGCGCCCGATAGCATTAGGTCCGTTTGATTATGATAACGAGAATTATACTACTAATTTATGGATAGCCGAGGGCTTTACCGCCTATTACCAGGACATCATCGTCCGCCGTACCCAACTGTACACGCCAGACAATTATTTGGCAGTATTAGCTGTAGAGATAAATCAGTTGGAAAATCAGCCCGGTGTTAAGGTTCAAAGCCTGTCGGCATCAAGTTATGATGCGTGGATAAAGGCTTACAGGCCTAATGAAAATTCGGCTAATAATACGATATCGTATTACACCAAAGGTGCGTTGGTTGCCTTGTTGCTTGACCTGGAGATTATTAATGATACTAAAGGAAAAAGCAGCTTAGACGATGTAATGAAATACATGTATAACGAGTATTACAAAGTAAAAGGCCGCGGTTATACCGATGCAGAGTTTAAACAAGCTCTTGAAAAATTTGCCGGCAAAAATCTTGATCAGTTTTATGCTGATTACATTAACGGCCTGACACCAATAGCTTACAATAAATACCTGGCTTATGCAGGCTATAAGATAACCGACGAAGTAGCCGGCAATAACGACGCAGCGTTGGGCATTACCCGTTATCCGGGTATCCCAAGAGTAATTGTAACCGGAGTTGTGCGCGGCAGCTCGGCTTGGGTTGATGGTATAAATGTTAATGATGAAATAGTTGCGATTGACAGTACACCGGTACCCGAAACCGGCGATTTGATAGCCGGCAAAAAACCCGGCGATAAAATTATGGTGACCATTGTTCGCGATGGTTTAACGCAAACCCTACCTGTAACTTTATTAAAAAGCAATAAAGTAAAATATAAATTTGAGGAGTTGCCTAACGTGAGTGCGGAGCAGTTGGTGGTTAGAAAAAAATGGCTGACCTTGAAATAAAAGGGGTGTCATGCTGAGGCTCTCAAAGCATGACAGCGCTCCTTATAATTAAGAAAGCCGTCCCGATTAATCGGGACGGCTTTCTTAATTATATACTATTTAATTAGAGTGCTGTTGGCCTGCGGATTAAGCCTAATATTAAGGCAATAACTGCAATTACCAGCAATACGTGGATAATACCACCTGCCGAATACAAAAAGAAGCCTAACGCCCATCCTATTACCAGGATAACCGCTATGATATACAATAGTGAGTTCATGATTTTTTGTTTTTAGTTAATGATTTCATAGATATAAGTATAATATCGCTTAGCGATAAAATGTTTTTAGTAATTACTCTTTTTCTTTACTGGCGGTTTGATTGATACCACTTTCAGCTATTTCAGTCAACTTACTATCACAAGCTTTTTCTTCTTTTAAAGTAGCTTCTAATAACAATGCTGCTTCATCATAACCAAGCACACCTGCAAGGGTTCTTAGTGTACCGTATGATGCAATTTCATAATGCTCAATTTTTTGAGCGGCTGATATTATACCTGCATCGCGGGTAATGCTGCCGGTTTCTGTTTCCTCAACAATTTCGTCGCCTTCTTTTAATAGGCCGGCCATTGCTTCACATTTAACCGCTACCGCTTTTTCGCCTATTGATTTAAAAGCATCTTCTAAACGAGTAATGTGATTCTCAGTCTCTGTTTTATGGGTTTCAATCGCTTTGCGTAATTCGTTTGATGTTGCCGCTTTTGCCATTTTTGGCAGGGCTTTGGCTAAATGTTGTTCGGCCCAGTAGATGTCTTTTAATTCATCCAAAAACAGTTCGTTAAGGGCCGATTCTGTTACGTCTGATGTTTGCTCAGGTGCTTTTGATTTTGTTGTAGTTGCCATGGTAGTTTTTGTCTATTTAAGTTTATCTGTGCAGATAAATACAAACTAAATGCCACAGCTTACCAACTAATTTATTTTTTTAACTACAAACTAATAATAAGTATAAAATTATTATTATCAGGATCAAAACAGGTATTCCTGAGTGTTTTATTTTTTAAACAGTGTGTAGTTAAATTAGTAACACCCCTACGCACCTTTTTTAGTTTTTAAACTTTCCATTAATTGGTCGTACAGATCAGTACCTGAAGTTTTATGTGGCGTAAGTTTTTTAACGGTTGCGCGCTTACCTTTTGATTTTGCTTTGATGATGTTTAACAGCAAATCGTTATACTCATCTTTAAATTTCGACACATCAAATTTTTCTGAATACTGGTCTATCAGCATAAGGCCCATATCCAGTTCTTTTTTGCTGATCTCCA
>JACMRC010000399.1 GCA_014376655.1 Mucilaginibacter sp.
CAGTGTAATCAACTAAATAAATCGGTGAAATCTCAAGGTAAAAGAATTATCATTAGCGGAGACGGTACAGGGGGGCATATCTTCCCGGCTATTGCTATTGCCAATGCTTTGAAAAAACTTGACCCAGCCACCGAGATATTATTTGTTGGTGCCCTTGGCCGTATGGAAATGGAAAAGGTTCCTGCTGCCGGTTATAAAATTATTGGGTTAAACATCCAGGGTATCCAACGCAAGTCGGTTTGGAAAAACCTGCTATTCCCGGTTAAGTTGTTTAACAGTGTGAACAAGGCGCTACAAATTATAAAAGATTTTAAGCCCGATGCCGCTGTTGGCGTGGGCGGTTACGCATCTGGTCCGTTATTGTATGCGGCATCTTTAAAAGGGATCCCGTATTTAATCCAGGAGCAAAACTCGTACGCGGGCCTCACCAATAAATGGCTTGGTAAAAAAGCCGAGAAGATCTGTGTGGCATTTGATGGCATGGAGCAGTTTTTCCCGGCAGCCAAGATTCTTAAAACAGGCAACCCTATCCGCAAGGAGTCGGTTGATGTGGTTGGGAAAAAGATGCAGGCGCTTGAAAATTATAAACTATCAACCGAAAAGAAAACCATAATGGTTACCGGCGGTAGTTTGGGTGCGCGTACTTTAAATAACAGTGTATTGGCAGCGCTGGATAAAATAATAGCGGCTGATGTACAGCTGATCTGGCAAACAGGCAAGTTCTATTATAAAACCATTATTGAGCAACTCGGTGAAAACTATCACCCTAACATTAAAATAATGGAGTTTGTAAACCGCATGGACCTGGCTTATGCCGCTGCCGATGTGATCATATCACGCGCAGGTGCGGGCACTATTGCCGAGTTATGTGTGGTAAAAAAGCCGGTTATCCTGGTGCCTTCGCCAAATGTGGCCGAAGATCATCAAACCAAAAATGCGCTGGCATTGGTAAACGAGCAGGCTGCCATTTTTGTGGCTGACAGGGATGCCGAAGCAAAATTGATAACAAAAGCTTTAGAGCTTTTAAATGATAAACAACTACAAAAGAAATTAAGCGACAACATTGGAGAGATGGCCCTGCCAAATGCTGATGAAGTGATCGCGAAAGAGGTTATACAAATAACAATTAATAACAATTAAATCTTAGCTCTGCCTGTCCGCAAAGCAGGCAGGGCTTTATTAAAAAAATGGAATTACGCAACGTACAACGGGTTTATTTGATCGGCATTGGCGGCATCGGCATGAGTGGCCTTGCACGCTATTTCTGTCATTTAGGCTGCATTGTGTGCGGCTATGATAAAACACCTACCGACCTTACAGACGCCCTGCGTCACGAAGGCATCCAGGTTGTTTTTGAAGATAATTGTGAGCTGATCCCAAAAAGTTTCCGCGATCTGGACGATAGTACGCTGGTAATTTATACCCCCGCTATCCCTAAAGATTCGGCGATCCTGGATTTCTTTCAGAAGAAGAATTTTGTGCTGTGGAAACGCTCGCAAGTGTTGGGGCTAATTAGTAAAGGCAAGTTTACTATAGGTGTTGCCGGTACGCATGGTAAAACCACTACCTCGTGCATGGTAGCACATATCCTTAAAGATTCGGGTAAAGATTGTTCTGCATTTTTAGGTGGTATTGCTTCAAATTACGATACCAATGTGCTGTTTGGAAATAGCGATCTCGTGGTGGTGGAGGCTGATGAGTATGACCGCTCATTCCTAACCTTATACCCGGATATAGCTATCATAACTTCAATGGATGCAGATCACCTGGATATTTATGGAGATCATGCCCAACTGACCGAATCGTTTAAGCTTTATGCTTCGCAGATAAAAGAGGGTGGTACGTTAATACATCGCCAGGGCTTACCGTTAAATACAGGCTTAGCCTACAGCATCAGCGAAACCGCCGATGCTATGGCGCAAAATATCCGGATAGAAAATGGTGATTTCTATTTCGATTTTAAAAGTGGGGATGTAAACATCACCAATATTAAACTGGGTATCGCCGGTTTGCATAATATAGAAAACTCGGTTGCTGCTATTAAAGCGGCATTGCTGGTGGGTGTTTCTGCGGAGGCTATAAAAAGTGCGTTAGAATCATTCAGGGGTGTTAAACGCAGGTTCGAGTACATCGTAAAAAACGAGAATCATATTTATATTGATGATTACGCGCATCACCCGGAAGAGTTAAGAGCAGCTATTACATCGGTTAAAAAATTATATCCAAATAAAAAACTCACAACAATTTTTCAACCTCATTTATTTACCCGTACCCGCGATTTTGTGGACGGGTTTGCCGAGGTGTTGGATATGAGCGATGAACTGCTGCTGCTTGATATTTACCCGGCGCGCGAACTGCCGATAGAGGGCGTAACATCGGCCATGATAATGGATCGAATGCATTTAGCCAACAAACAAATCATTGGTAAACAAGAGGCGATAGATAAAGTAAGATCAGACCAACCCGAACTGCTGTTAACAGTAGGCGCAGGCGATATTGATACGTTAGTACAACCATTAAAAAGTGCTTTAGAAAATGTTTAAGAAACCAATGTGGCGCATACTGCTACTAAGCTTTACCTGGCTAATTTGCCTGGGTGGCATGGTGGTGCTTATGAGTTTTATTGAAATTAAAAAAGCCGAAGTGGTTTGCAAGGATGTGAAAATCTACATCCCCGGCAGCCAGTATTTTATTGATAAAAAAGAAGTAGAAAACATTTTGCAGCTAAGCAGCTTTACACTGATAGGCCGCAAGATCGATAATATTAACCTGCATACTTTAGAGAATAGGTTAAAGGCAAACCCATTTGTTGAGTATGCTAAAGTGTATGCCGATATGGACGGGGTTATTATGATAGAGATATCGCAACGCCAACCCATCATGCGGGTAATGAACCAGTTTGACCAAGACTTTTATATTGATAAAAACGGCTTGAAAATCCCGATGTCTGACAACTTTACCGCGAGGGTATTGGCTGTAAACGGGTTTATTGAAGAGCCTTTTGGTAATAAGGTAGATACCTTGCGTACCGTGCTTGCAAAGGACTTGTTTAAAACGGTTTCCTTCATCAGGCAAGATTCGCTTTGGGATGCGCAGATAGCACAGATCTATGTAAACGCCAGCCATGAAATTGAGTTAATACCGCGTGTAGGTAACCAACGCATCTTGCTGGGTAGTGCCGACTCATTGGAGCTAAAGTTTCATAACCTTCTGGCATTTTACAAACAGGCATTACCACAGGTTGGGTGGGATGCTTATAAGGTGATAAACATTAAATACGCCAACCAAATAATAGGTATAAAAAATTCAAAGGCCGATTCACTAAGAATGAAAATAGCCGCCGACTCACTTAAAATGCGGGTTGATACATCAAAAATTAAAAAAGACACATCTCTAATAAAACAGTAAATATGGATAAGAGTTCAACACAAGAAAAAAGTTCGCCTATTGTAGTGGGATTGGATATTGGTACCACAAAAATTTGCGCAATTGTTGGCCGCCGTAGCAAAAACGGTAAGATCGAAGTCCTGGGCATTGGCAAGGCCGAGTCTGCGGGTGTAACGCGTGGGGTAGTTTCAAATATCGACAAAACCGTACAGGGCATTGCCGCTGCAGTTGAAATTGCGGGCACGCAATCAAATGTAGAAATACGTGTAGTAAACGTTGGTATTGCCGGGCAGCATATTAAAAGTTTGCAGCACCGGGGGCTAATAACACGTCGCGACCTGCAATCAGAAATAAGCCGCAAGGATATCGATAAGCTAATCGAAGATATGTACAACCTGGTGATGCCCCCGGGCGAGGAGATCATCCACGTATTACCGCAGGAATTTACGGTTGACAGCGAGCCGGGCGTTAAGGACCCTATTGGCATGGCGGGTGTGCGCCTTGAAGCCAATTTTCATATAATATCCGGCCAGGTAACTGCCATAAAAAATATTGTTAAATGTGTTAACAAAGCGCATTTAGAAAGCCAGGAATTGATACTGGAGCCATTGGCATCGTCAGAGTCGGTATTGAGCGACGAAGAAAAAGAAGCAGGTGTGGTGTTGGTTGATATTGGTGGTGGTACTACAGATGTGGCTATCTTCCATGAAGGTATTATCCGTCATACTGCGGTTATCCCGTTTGGTGGCAACAGCGTTACCGAGGATATCCGCGAAGGCTGCGCGGTTATGCGCAACATTGCAGAGCAATTAAAAGTAAGGTTCGGATCGGCGTTAGCCGAAGAAAATAAAGAGAACGAAATTGTTTGTGTGCCGGGTTTACGCGGCCGCGAGCCAAAAGAGATCTCTATAAAAAACCTGGCCTTTGTTATCCAGGCCCGTATGGAAGAGATTGTAGAGCATGTGTATTATGAGATCAAATCATCCGGTTACGAAAAGAAACTGATAGCCGGTGTGGTTATAACAGGTGGTGGTGCGCAGCTTAAACATTTACCACAAATGGTTGAGTTTGTTACCGGGCTTGATTGCCGCGTTGGTTACCCTAACGAGCACCTGGCTAAAAACGAAGTATTGCCTAAAAATATTTACGAAGAGCTGCAAAGCCCAACCTTTGCAACAGGCATTGGCCTGTTAATAAAAGGGATCCAAAAAATGGAATACAATGGCGAAGTAGCGGTACCGGTAGAAGCCAAGGAAGTAAAGGTAAAATACGGCGAGGATAAGAAGTTTGGTTTATTCGGTAAAATACTGGAAAGCGGTAAGAAATTTATTAAAGACGATATTAAAGACGAGGACTTTTTGAAGTAAAATTAAGGTACTTTTCCACAACCCCCGACTTTTCCACATTATACACATTTGTGGAAAAGGTTGTTGAAAAAGTGCTAATATTACAATGGTGAAATATAAGATTAGTCAAATCACATACTAGCTGAAAACAAGGATTATGCAATTTGAGATGTTAAAAGAAAAGTCGTCAATCATCAAGGTTATTGGTGTTGGTGGCGGTGGTGGTAATGCAGTAAACCACATGTACAAACAAGGTATTACAGGTGTAGATTTTATAATCTGTAACACTGACGCGCAAGCGTTGGAGTTAAGCCCTATACCTAACAAAGTACAATTAGGTGCAAGTTTAACAGAAGGTATGGGCGCAGGCTCAATACCCGAAGTTGGTGCAAATTCGGCTATTGAAAATATTGACGATATCAAACAAATGCTTGGTGTAAATACCAAAATGCTATTTATTACAGCAGGCATGGGTGGTGGTACAGGTACAGGCGCAAGCCCAATCATTGCCAAAGCCGCCCGCGAAATGGATATCCTTACCGTTGGAATTATAACTACGCCATTCTCTTTTGAAGGCAAACGCCGTAAGATGCAGGCCGATGCCGGGATGGAAGAGTTGAAGAAATATGTTGATTCGTTCCTGGTTATATCAAATGACAGGCTGCGCCAGATCTTTGGTAACTTAACCTTAGGATCGGCATTTGCGCAGGCTGATGATATCTTAACCACAGCTGCCAAAGGCATTGCAGAGATCATTACTTTACCGGGTTATATAAACGTCGACTTTAAAGATGTGCGCACCGTGATGAAAGACAGCGGCGTATCTATAATGGGTAGCAGTGCTGCCGAAGGCGAAAACCGCGCTTTACGTGCGGTAGAAGGTGCTTTATCATCGCCATTATTGAAAGATAACGAGATTGAAGGCGCACGTTATATCCTGTTAAACATCAGCTCGGGCGAGAAAGAAGTAACCATGGATGAGGTTAGTATTATTACTGACTACATCCAGGAAGAAGCCGGCCTTGCTGCAGACCTGATTTGGGGTAACTGCCGCGACGAGAATTTGGGAGATAAGTTATCGGTTACTATCATAGCTACCGGTTTCCAAACTAAAGACGAGCGCGAAAAAGAATACAGCAGCAAAAAAATTGTTAATATGCTGGTTCCGGATGCGCCATTGGTTAGGCCGGTAAATGAGTTTATTAACCACGTAAGCGAAGGTACTACTGCCGAGCCTTATATGAAGGGCCAACAACCACAACCAAAAGAAGAACAAAAACAAACCGGCTTATTTGATCTGTTTGCTGCTACACGCCCTGAAGAAGGAGAAGCAGATGCAGAACCTGATATGATTAAGTATAATTTCCAGGAAGTTGACGAGCAGCCTATAGGCGAAATTGAAAATGACCTGCCTGAGTTTACCTTCAAACTATCAGAGCCCGAGGTTGAAACTATTATAAATTTTGAAGCCGAGGTTGAAGAAGAAATAGTTGAGCCAACGCCAGAGCCGGTAAGTGCCGACGAACATAAAACTGATGAGTCTATAGAAGAGCAATTGCGCAAATCTCGCGAGCGTATCATGCGCTTAAAGGACCTGAGCATGAAATTGCGCAGTGGTAACATACAGGAGTTAGAGAATGTACCGGCCTATAAACGTAAAGAAGTAGCTTTACAGGAAACCCCTGCATCTGACGAAAGCCAGGTATCGCGCTTTACTTTATTGCCCGACAGTGAAGGTAAAATAGAGATCCGCGACAGTAACTCATTCTTACACGACAACGTAGATTAATAAAAAGAGCCAAGAATGGAGAGCCAGGAATCAAGATATTGTTAACGCAAAATTCTCTCGATTTCTGGCTCTTTTCGTAACGAGAGTTCACCTTATTCTTAATTCCTGACTCTTGTCTCTTGAATCTTATCCTTATATTTGCAACAAAAAAACGATTAAAAGAGTAACAGTTTGGATTTATTTGACAAAATAACGAGCAGTATGGGTGGCCCTTTAGGTCAACATCAAAAATGGTCGCATGGCTATTTTTCTTACCCAAAACTTGAGGGAGAGATAGGCGCACACATGCAATTTAACGGTAAAGAGCATTTGGTGTGGAGTTTAAATAATTATTTAGGGTTAGCAAATCATCCTGAAGTTAGGGCAGCTGATACACAGGCTGCCGCCGATTATGGAATGGCGTACCCAATGGGTGCCCGCATGATGTCTGGCAACTCCAGGCACCACGAAGAGTTAGAAGCTGGTCTTGGCGAATTTGTAGGTAAAGAGGATGCTTTCCTTTTAAACTATGGCTACCAGGGCATGGTGTCAATTATTGATTCGCTGGTTAGCCGTAATGATGTTATTGTTTATGATGCCGAGTCGCACGCTTGTATTATTGATGGCTTGCGTCTGCATATTGGTAAACGTTTTGTTTACCAGCACAATGATTTAGAAAGTTGCGAAAAGCAACTGGAGCGTGCAACACGCTTAACCGAACAAAGTGGCGGCGGTATACTATTAATTACCGAAGGTGTGTTTGGCATGTCAGGTGCGCAGGGTAAGTTAAAAGAGATAATCGCACTTAAAGATAAATTTGATTTCAGGATACTGGTTGATGATGCACATGGTTTTGGTACCATGGGTAAAACAGGTGCGGGTACACACGAAGAGCAGGATTGCATTGAAGGCGTAGATGTTTACTTCGCCACGTTCGCCAAATCAATGGCAGGTATTGGAGCATTTGTTGCGGGTGATAAAACAGTAATTGATTACCTGCGCTATAACATGCGCTCACAGATCTTTGCTAAGGCATTGCCAATGCCAATGGTGCTGGGCCTTAAAAAACGCTTTGAACTGCTTAAATCGCAACCACAGCTGCGTAAAAAACTATGGCAGATCTCTAATGCTTTGCAAACGGGGTTAAGAGAGCGCGGGTTTGATTTAGGCGTTACCAATACCATGGTTACCCCTGTGTTTTTAAAGGGCGATTTATACGAAGCAACCGCGTTAACCCGCGACCTGCGCGAAAACTATGGTATATTTTGTTCTATTGTAATTTACCCGGTTATCCCTAAGGGGCTAATATTGTTAAGGCTGATACCAACAGCATCGCACTCGTTAGAAGATGTACAGCGCACATTAGACGCTTACAGCGAGATGGGTGAAAAGCTGAAAGCCGGTTATTACCGCGAGAATTTAACAACGGTTTAATAAAACATATTTTGCTAAAAATACCAGTGCCATCTCTTAACAGGGGTGGTATTTTTGTTTAAGATATTTTAAATATATTTATGAGCAAATTCAATCATAACCAATTTATGCGCTTATCTAATAAAACAATCGTTATTACATGCCTTGCATTAGTGGTTGTATTACTTGTTCAATGCAATAGCTCAACAAAAAAAACATCGTCGTCAGATTCATCCATACAATACAGTGCCGATGATGTAACTAAAGGGCAAGCGCTGGCTGCTAACTATTGTCAAACCTGCCATAAATTGCCTGATCCATCATTATTAAACAAACCTACCTGGGAAAGAAGTGTGCTGCCGCTTATGGGTATATACCTTGGCGTTACTTCTGCAGCCCAGGCCAGTATGTTAAACTCTGCAGATATCAACAAAGATTATATTCCGGTTACACCTTCTATTAGCATCGAAAAATGGAAACAGATAGTAGCGTATTATGTTACCAAATCTCCGGCTCACATGCCCACAGTAACCCGGATCGAACCAATACACCAACTACCATTTTTTAAGGTAGAGCCCGCTTCTGCCGAATGGGTGTCGCCAAAAGCGTTAACATCCTTTGTTAAGATTGATGAAAGCGTAAGCCCCCACCGGCTAATTGTATTTGATGGTCTTGCCAATAATTTGATTATCTTGAATGACAAGGCACAGAAACTTAATTCATTCAACTTAAACAGCACTATAGTAAATATGCTGTTTAATAAAAACAGAATCACTGCAACTGTTATAGGCACAAACTTGCATGCAAATGATTTTAAGCAGGGCAATATCACAGATATTGGTATTGATAAGCTGGGGGTAGTTAGCTCAAAGGGCAATGCTATAATTGAAGGATTAAACCGGCCGCTTTCGGTTGATATTGCTGATCTTAACCATGACGGGAAGGAGGATTACCTTATAGCACAGTTTGGTAAAATGGCAGGTAAGCTAAGTTGGTTCGAAAAAAAAGGGGATAAGTTTGATGAGCATGTAATAAGAGATAAGCCGGGATGTTTAAAAACCATTTTTGATTATAGCAATAAAAAGGGGCCAAATATATGGGCGCTTTTTGGCCAGGGTGATGAAGGCGTGTTTTTTTATACCAATGATGGTAAGGGCAATTTTGAAGAGAAACGCGTATTAAGCTTTCCGCCATCGTATGGCTCTATTTCTTTTGATTTGGTTGATTTTAATGGCGACGGATTTAAAGACATCATTTATGCTTGCGGCGACAATGCCGATTACAGCCAAATACTAAAACCCTATCATGGTGTTTATATCTATTTAAATGATGGTAAAAATAATTTTACCCAAAAGTATTTTTATCCAATCCGTGGCTGTAATAAAGCTATCGTGAAGGATTTTGATGGCGATGGCGATTTGGATATAGCGGCAATTAGCGAATACCCGGGAAGCAGAACACCCTGGGAAGCATTTGTATATTTAGAAAATAAAGGGAATTTTAATTTTCAAACTTATACGCTACCAAAGGGCGCCCCGTTTGCAAGAGGGATGACCATGGATGCAGGAGATATAGATGGCGACGGAAAAATTGACTTGTTATTGGGTGCCGGCTTCGCTAAATTGGAACCAACTGATCCTGACACGCAACCTTTGTTTGTAGTTTTAAAGAACATAAGCCGGGGCAAGGCAAAATAATATGCGATCATTTAATAAAGCAACCGTTATAGCATTACTTGGTTTGATGTGTGCAACGCTTGTTGAATGTAATAGTTCAAGTAACAATACATCCGCAGAAATTAACAAGGATGATGTAAATAATGGGCAGGTGCTTGCAGCTAAATACTGTCAAACCTGCCATAAATTGCCCGATCCATCTTTGTTAGATAAAAGCACCTGGCGCAATAGCGTGCTGCCGGTTATGGGTTTATACCTTGGGGCTAAATACCATATTTCCGACAGTATTTTAACTTCTCAAATAGGCAATATGGCCTATCTGCCGCAAAAGCCGGTTATTGATTCTGTACAGTGGCGGCAAATAGTTAGTTATTACGTTACTAAAGCTCCAGAACATCTACCTGTTGCGGACAGGGCAGAACCTATAAACGAACTGCCTTTTTTTAAGATCCTGCCTACACCTGCCGAATGGGTCTCTACAAAATCATTAACCTCGTATGTCAAAATTGATGAGGGCGTTACCCCTCACCGGCTTTTTGTAGCTGATGGTATGCGAAACCGGTTAATAGTTTTAAATGATAAAGTAAAAACAGTTAATTCATCGCTAATGGATGGGGCTGTAGTAGATATGGTGTTTCAAAACAACAATATTACTGCAACTTCTATTGGCGACGATTTATGGTCGACCAATGCGAAAAAAGGAACCGTTAAAGAAATCAACATAGATAAAACCGGTAAGGTTGCCATACAGGACAGGCTTATTTTAGATAGACTTGGCCGACCGTTATCAACCGAAATAGTTGTTCTGAATATGGATGGAAAACTGGATTATTTGGTTACTCAATTTGGCAAAATGACAGGCAGGCTAAGCTGGTTTGAAGAGCAGGGCAATACTCACAAAGAACATGTATTAAGAGATAAGCCCGGCTGTATCCGTACAATCATTGATAATGATAACCCTAATAAAACCCCAAATATCTGGGCACTTTTTGCGCAGGGCGACGAGGGGATTTTTCAATATACAAACGATGGTAAAGGCAATTTTAAAGAAAAGCAGGTATTAAGCTTCCCGCCATCTTATGGTTCAAGCTATTTTGATATGATCGACTTTAATGGCGACGGATTTAAAGATATCATTTATACCTGTGGCGACAACGGCGATTATAGCCAAATACCCAAACCCTACCACGGGATCTATATTTACCTGAATGATGGTAAAGGCAATTTCGTAAATAAGTTTTTCTATCCAATAAATGGGTGCTACAAAGCTATTGCAAAAGATTTTGATGGTGATGGCGACCTGGATATAGCAACCATCAGCGAATTTCCTGCTAAAAACAGCCAATGGGAGGCCTTTTTATATTTGGAAAACAAAGGAAATTATAATTTTCAGGCCTACACGTTACCTAAAGGCACTCCTTTTAAACAGGGAATGACCATGGATGCAGGTGATATTGATGGCGACGGAAAAACTGACCTGTTACTGGGTGCCGGTTTTGTTGCTACGGATCCGGGAGACTCTACCAGGCAGCCTTTGTTTATAGTTTTAAAGAACGTAAGTAAGGTTAGTAAAAAATAGTACCCATCAGTTTTTTTAAGGATCAGTTTACCAATTATAACAGGCATTTTGTTAATTGAATAATATTAATTAAACGGAAGAGGTTATTATTATATAATAAGATAATAACTCCTAATGCTATCCAAATGAGCTAATTATACGTTTAGGATGGGAAAAAAATGTGGAAAAAAAACACTGTTTAAACCATTTATAGGTATTTTTTTTTAAGCAAAAACCTTTTAGCTTAGCTTTTATAAACAATCACGCTAATAAAATATTAAAAGGAGCAATTAAATGAAAAAATTCAACGAAGTAAAAGCTCTTATCGCGTCGCTTGAGGCGGATGCCGATAAGTTTTACAGCAAGGGTAACAGTGCAGCCGGTACCCGTGTTCGCAAAGGGATGCAAGACCTAAAAAATCTGGCACAATCTATCCGCCTGGAAGTTCAGGAATCAAAAAACAAAGCGTAGAGACGCAATGCGTTGCGTCTCTAATACGCTATGCAATATTTCTACCACAAAACCCGGCTGCACGCAGCAGGGTTTTTTTATGCAGTAGGGGCGCAATATTTTGCGTCTCCAACGAGATGATTTAAAATTTGCTTATCTCTTTAACAATTAGGCCGGCAGTATATTCACTAACCTGTACCAACGGTAAGCGCACGGTATCGCCACAAATACCTAATTGCTTTAAAGCTGTTTTTACGCCCGCAGGGCTGCCTTCAACAAAGCATAGGCGGGTAATATCAACCAGCTCATAATGGCTTTGCTCCGCGCCTTTAAAATCGTGATTTACACACTTGCGTATCATGTCAGACATTTGACGCGGCAAAGCATTGCCTACTACTGATATTACACCTACAGCGCCCAAAGCTATCATTGGTAAGCTTATAGGGTCGTCACCGGATATCATCAGGAAATGCTTAGGCTTATCGCGCATAATCTGGTTGATCTGGTCGAAATTGCCTGATGCTTCTTTAATGCCGATAATGTTTTTAAAATCGCGCGCTAACCTAACCGTAGTATCAGCACTTATGTTGCTGCCGGTACGGCTGGGTACATTATACAATATGATAGGTAGTTTAGCATTTTGTGCAATGGCTTTATAATGCTGGTAAATGCCTTCTTGGGTTGGCTTGTTATATTGCGGGCTCGCAGATAATATAGCATCATAACCGGCTATATCAAACGCTGTAACCTGTTCAACTACTTCGGCAGTGTTATTGCCTGCTATACCTGCAACTAAATTTATACGGCTATTTACAACCTCGGCAGTGAATGCTAAAACCTTCTTCTTTTCATCCGCATTTAAAGTGGCGCTCTCTCCTGTTGTACCTAACGACACGATGTACTCCACACCGCCATCAATTAAATAATTGATCAGGTTTTTCAACCCGTCATAATCCACTTGTCCGTCTGCCTGAAAAGGGGTAACAATAGCTATCCCGGTTCCGTAAAATTTGTTCATGTTTGTTAGTAAAGGGCGCTAAGATAATATTTTTGGCTGATAGTTGTAAGTTGATGGATCATGGTTAATAGTTCATAGTAGTCTTTTTTGCTATGAACCATGAACTGTTAACTATGATCTACCGAAACCCAATCCCCAATCTGAATGCCGAATGTACATTACTGCCGCTATTATACGATTGGCCATAAAGTAGTTTTAAATTAAGGTACCTAACGCCAACGCCCACCTCGTAGTAATTCTTAAGCTCGGGCGAACTCAGGTAGTTTACGTGGAAGATCTCCTGTAGTTTAAGTTTACGAAGCAATGGTATTTTGTTGGCGATAAAGCCCGAGAAGTTGTGTTCGAAATGGCCCTCTATGTATTCGGTATGGGTGCTGTAGGTGTATAGATCAAGCAACAGGAAACTGGTTACACCGCTGCGATAAAATAGGCCCTGGTTACCTTTAAATTGGTTATAATCCGGAAAATAGATGCTATTGCTGTTTATGAATTTACCCGCGCCAATGTAAAACGAGGTGCGTCCATACAAGCCCATCGGGATATCTGTTTTAGTGATATCGGCGGCTATCTTGTCGTAATCCACATCTGATCCTAATACATTTTTTATACCCTTAGTATAACTAAAGCTAATGGTTGGATATTCTGACGGTAAATAACGCCTGCCATTTGGATAGGTTTCGTAACGGTTGCTAAAGTCATAACTGGCACGCAACCCTATTTTAAATGTCTGGTTTTGCGGAAACAAAGGCACATCTGCCGTAGGCACTAATGGGTTGTTTGACGTGTATACCCTTGTCGGGTTGTTCGAAAAACTGTAGGATGATGTATTAGGCAACCAGTTGCGGTTAGCATACTCGACAGCAGCGCTGGCCCTAAAGCCACCAGAGATTCGCCCGGATAACGACATCGACACAAACTGCTTTTGATACAGCTTTTGATAATTTTGCCTCGCAAATAAACTATGAATCGTGTTTGACAGCGTGGTAATAGGCTGCAGGTTGTTCATATCCAGTACTTCCGACCCTGCGTTAAAACCAAATTGCATCTGTTTAACCGGGGCTATGATATTAATATCACCACTAAAAATACGATTTGAGAAACCGTAACCTGCGTTAGCTGCTAACCTAAAGAAACGGTTGTTTACCGTATCTATCATTTTGGTAAAGGCCGCCTTGTAGTAAAAACCAACGCCCTGTACGGTGTTAAAGAAAATATCGCCCAACACCGGGTCGAAATGGTAATACTCCTTTTTATAACGGTTGCGCAGGTCAATACCACCTAACACCAGCGTGATGGGTTTAAACTTGTTATTCACCTTATCAACTGAGTCGATGTATTGCTTTGATTCGCGCTTTGCTGCCAATATTTCTTTCTTTTTATAATCGGTCTTTTCTTCGGCTGTTAGCGGTACGGGGCGTTCCTGCTCCCAGTAGGTACTGTCTTTTTTGTTTACCCCTTTGGTTATGCGCAGTACTTCGTTAAAGTCTTTCTTGTTAAGTGCAGGCTCCAGGTCGTAATTTTTATAGACCGATATAAAGTAACCGCCAAACTTAAAGCCAAATAATCCGCCATTAAAATCGAAGCGAATGGTTGAGGTCATCCAGGCTTTATTGTTAACCGGTACAAACTGCTGGTTTATCCTAACGGTATCAACAATGCTGATGTTGGCTTTTTTGGTAACGTATAAATTAAGCCCGACCAATCGCCAGCTATCTTCCTGGATATAAATATATCCCTCAAAACAAGGGTCATGCTCGCGGCGGGGGATAACCTTTATTTTGTTTACGGTTTTGCCGTTCTCTACGCTCTCGCCCAGCCATTTATAATTGTAATAGAAAAAGGCATTGTCTGATAACGGTGATATCAGCGGCCTTAAACTTATGCGGCCCCAATCCTCATAATTCTCATAAAAATTAACCTTCAGGTCGGTAGCCCGGTTAAAGCTAAAGGCCCGGTTACTGCCCGATACTTTCGACGATATCATTTCCTCGTGTACCTTATCAGGTTGCATAAAACTGTATTTAGATTCAGACTCCGACAGGTAAATTATCCCCCTGCGGTTCGAATCCAAACCCAACTGCTTACCTATATCATCAATATTGCGCCCCAGGAATTTCTTAGGTGCTTCCAATAGCTTTTGCATGCCCTTGATATACACATCAGCAGTGTAGGCATTTACTTCGTTAAGGTATGTTTTGCGTTTTTTTATTGCTTTGCGCATAATGGCAAACGCCGGGTCCTTGCCGCCTATAACAACAGTTTGTAGTTGATAAAACTCTGTATTTAAGGTAATATTTATGGTTTTGGCTTGCGTAACATCAACCGTGCGGCTTTCCTGCTTATAACCAACAGCCTTGTATTGCAGTATATATTTACCCGGCTTTAAGCTGATAGCATACTCGCCATCACTATTGGCTGATGCCCCCTGGGTGGTATTCTGGATATACACACTTGCAAACGGAATTGCATTACCGGCATCGTCAATAACTTTACCGCTGATAGTAAATTGTTGTGCAAACGCACTAATATTAAAAGAGAGAAATAAAAGTAAGGCTAAAGCTGAACGCATGTAGGGGGATAAGTTTATGCTAAGATGCACTAAATTGTTAAAAGGTTGCATAGCGTAGGTGTTAATTATTGTTAAAGGTGGTGTCCGTTCGGGAGGGGAGGCGAACATGTTTGGACAAGGCGGAAAAATAAAAAATTTGTCATTTCGAACGAGGTACGAGGAGAAATCTTATACGCCTCGCTAATTATCACGCGTTTAAGATTTCTCACTACGTTTCGAAATGACAAGAAAGGAGTTAAGTACTACCCAATCATTCCCATCAACTCCTCATCACTAATAATAGGGATATTCACCTTCTGCGCTTTCTCCAGCTTAGCCGGGCCCATATTATCGCCTGCTACAAGGTAGTTTAGCTTGGCAGATATGCTGCTTAATATTTTGCCCCCGTTTTGTTCTATAATGTCTTTCAACTCATCGCGCGAGCGCTCGAAGGTGCCTGATATGATGAATGTTTTGCCTGATAGCGCTTCGCTGGCTAATACTACTTCTTTCTCTTCGGCTACAAATTGTAGTCCGGCGGATTTAAGCTTTTCAATCTCTTCGCGATGTTGTGGAGTAGCGAAGTACTCGATTAGGCTATGGGCAATACGTTCACCAATTTCTTCGGCTAC
>JACMRC010000400.1 GCA_014376655.1 Mucilaginibacter sp.
AGCTAAATGGTAAATCAAACCTCGCTAATATCATTTTCATCGTTGGCGTTTTTAACTTGTATAAAACCGGCTATTTCGGCCGCGTCTACATGGTTAAGGTATCCCATTCCTGTATATTCCCATTGCTTCATATTATCATCAAATACAATATCGCCCAAACCCACCTCGCCTTCTGTTAGTTTAAAAACTCCGGTTAAATAAATATCGCCGTTGGGAAGGGTTTCATTAAGCGGCGTAATAGTAATGCTATGTTCCTCCTCATCTTTGTAGATGGTGTAGTTTGTCTGCTCTGTCATGCAGTTACTACAAAATCAGCCTGATTTTGTTTAGGCATTACCACTCCATTAAATTCATAACCCGGCTAAACCCCGCATTAACGGGAGCCTTTATGGTGACATGTTTATCAATAACCGGGTGTTTAAACGAAAGCGACGACGCATGTAATAACAGCGTCGTCATTTCCCATTTTTCCCTGAAAAGTTTATTTTGTTTATTGCAGCCGTGTGTGGTATCGCCAATTATGGGATGGTTAACATGGCTTAAATGCTTTCTTATCTGGTGCATACGCCCGGTTGTTGGTTCAACCTCTATTAAAGAATATCTTGAGGTATCATGTTTACCTAACGGGACAGCAACTTCGGCCCGTTTAAGTGTTGTATATTTTGTGTAGGCTTCCTGTAAAGTACCATTTTCTTTACGTAACGGATAGTCTATCTCTTCAATATCGAGCGTATATCCCCTAACAATAGCTGTATACTTTTTGGCAACACGGTTGTCAGAGAACTGTTGCTGCATTATTATTTCAACATCTTTGTTTAGTGCAAATAAAAGTATACCGCCGGTTGCCCTGTCTAACCGGTGTACAGGGTTAACCTTTAAACCTACCTGGTCTCTTAGCATTTGCAAGGCAAATTCTTCAGCATCCGCCGCTATGGGCGACCTGTGCACCAATAAACCATGCGGTTTATTAATAGCAATAAGGTATTCATCGCGATAAAGTATCTCGAGCATTAGATTATCCCAATATTTTACCCAGATCTGCAGGTGAATAGTTAATTGATTTTAGTGTCTTGTTATCCTGTGTTCTGTATACCAGGAACAACCCATCAATTTCTTTGTGATATGATTCCGTATTGTCTTTACCTTTATAATGCGCAATAGTATTATCAGCCTCTTCAACAGTTTTGCAGGCTTTGCTCATGTTTGAGCGGTGTACCTCATCAAAAAGCTCTTTAAACTTCTCGGCTAAACCAAATTCTAAAATAGCGCCTGATAGTACGTACTGCAAATCGCAAAGCGCGTCAGCTATTTCAACCATGTTATTATCGTCAATAGCTTGCTGTAATTCTTTTAGCTCTTCGGCTAAAAGCTCAACACGCAGTTTACAGCGCTCGGGCGATGGAATTGTTGGTGTTGGTAAAATAGGGTGTTTAAAGGTGGTATGAAACTCTGCTACCTGGTTTAATGAGTTTGTATCTTTTATCATGATTTGTTATTAGATTATTTATAAGCAGGCCGCAAAAACATGGCAAGCTGCTAAGTTATAAATAACCCAATACTTGACAAAAACGATTAATGATTTTAAGGAGTATAAATATCTCCTCTTTTTAAAGACAATTTATGAATAGCTTTAACAGTAAAGTAGTTATTCTTAGCGTCTGTGAGTGTATAGATCACATAATCAGAATTCCAATTTCCCACTGAAAATACATGATAAGGTGCGGGGTACTTACTAAATTGCGTTGTATCATTTGCAGTTTTTTTCTGCGATGAGCAAGCAACAATTAGCAAACAAAAAAACAAGGGGAGTTTTTTCATTTTAATAGGGGCTTAATAATAGTTTTTATAAAAATAAAACATAATAATAACAAACAAAATTTTGTTATGTATTTGTATACAACCAGTTATGGGTTTTAATTGTTTGTATAGATATCATATTTTTTTTCAACAAACAAACGTTATTTCTATGGTGATACTTACCATCAAAATAACGTTTGATAAAGACTATTCGGGGGGAGTATTATAACTCTCTAACCCAGATATTACGATAGCTTAAAGGCTCGCTTTTATCGCCATGCGCTTGTAGTTTTATTGGCGCAGGGCCATGCTTGGCATTATTGTATGAAGGCTGGCCTATAAATTGGGTTGGGCCCAAAAGGCTTACATTGTTTTGAACTAATACGCCATTATGGAATACTGTAGCTTTTGCCGGAGTTTTTACTGTTCCGTCTTCATTAAATGTAGGCGCGGTCCATATAATATCATAGGTCTGCCATTCGCCCGGTGGCTTGCTTGCGTTAACCAACGGAATAAACTGTTTGTATATACTGCCCGCCTGACCGTTAACGTAAGTTTTGTTTTTGTATGAATCCAATATTTGCAATTCATAACCGGCATCGCCTTTGCCTAATGATGCCAGGAATACCCCGCTATTACCACGAGCTTGGTCGCTTCCGGTAATATTTGCAGGTATTCTCCATTCAACGTGTAGCTGATAGCTACCAAATGCTTTGGTTGTTTCTATGTTTCCGCTGCGTTTATTAACAGTTAAAATCCCGTCTGCAACTAACCAATTTGCCGCTGTACCGCGCTGGTCGGTAAGTGTCCATTGGTCAAGGTTTTTACCGTCAAATAAAACAACTGCGTCTGATGGTGCATCGCTGTTGGTTTTGCCCGGTGTAACTACATTCGGAACCGGTTCATAGATCTCGGTATCCTCGTGCTTTGCTTTATTTTGCGCGTTAGCTATCGAGCTTGCTGCAAGTATTACTGCCAGGAATAAAGTTTGTTTTTTGTTCATAATATTTAGCTTATTGGTAAGCAAACATAATAAAAAAAATCAGCCTATATAATTAAGCGCTAACCATGTCTAAAATATTACAAAACAAAAAATCCACCCTATAAGGCGGCTTTACTATCTTAGTCCTTTAAGGGCCTTACATTCTTTCAGGCACTTCAATACCCAGCAAGTTCATTCCTTTACCTATTACTTTGGCAGCCGCTGCCGAAAGCTGCAATCTAAATTGTTTAACCAAGTCATCTTCGGCTTGTAATATAGAATGTTCGTGGTAAAACTTGTTGTAAGCTTTTGCCACTTCGTAAACATAGTTAGCAATAGCGCCGGGA
>JACMRC010000401.1 GCA_014376655.1 Mucilaginibacter sp.
ACCTTAGACAGCAAGGGCATCCAAAAGCTGATTGCCGGTTTATTGGAGCAGCACGCCCGCGAAATACAGGAAAACTTACCTTTATACATCATCAATAAATTTAAGTTGATGGGAAGAGCGGATGCGTATCGCCAAATCCATTTCCCCGAGGATGCCAATAAATTAGCCGAAGCCAGGCATCGCCTAAAATTTGAAGAACTTTTCTTTTTGCAATTGAAGCTTTTAAAGAACAAGCTGCTGCGTGTACAGAAATTCAAGGGCAATATATTTGACAAGGTTGGCCCCTACTTTAATGAGTTTTACCACAATAAGCTACCCTTTGAATTAACCAATGGGCAAAAGAAAGTTTTAAAGGAAATACGATTGGATACCCAACGAGGTGTACAAATGAACCGCCTGTTACAGGGCGATGTAGGCAGTGGCAAAACTGTGGTGGCTTTAATGAGCATGCTGATAGCTATTGATAATGGTTTTCAAACCTGCATTATGGCACCTACCGAGATTTTGGCCAACCAGCATTACCAAACCATAAAAAATTTGGTGGGCGATGATTTTGTTGAGGTTGCCTTATTAACCGGATCTACCAAACCAAAGGACCGGAAAATTCTTCATGAAAAACTGGAGAACGGAAAACTTAAGATATTAATAGGTACCCACGCGCTTATTGAAGATAAAGTACAGTATCAAAACCTGGGCATGGTAGTTATTGATGAGCAACACCGTTTCGGTGTTGAGCAGCGTGCCAAGCTTTGGCGCAAAAACGTCGTCCCGCCACATATTTTGGTGATGACGGCCACACCCATACCGCGCACCCTGGCCATGACTTTATATGGCGATCTTGATGTTTCTGTAATAGACGAATTACCGGCGGGAAGAAAACCCATCAAGACTGTTCATTTTTACGAAAGCAGCCGCCTGCGTATGTTTGGCCTCATGAAAGAGGAGATAGCCAAAGGCCGCCAGATCTATATTGTTTATCCGCTGATACAGGAGAGTGAGAAGCTTGATCTTAAAAACCTGATGGATGGCTTCGAGACTATTTCGAAAGAATTTCCTTTGCCCCAATACAAACTTAGTGTGGTATACGGCAAAATTAAAGCTGCCGAAAAAGAATTTGAGATGCAGCGCTTTGTTAGCGGCGAAACACAAATAATGGTAGCAACCACCGTAATTGAGGTTGGCGTAAATGTGCCTAACGCATCAGTAATGATCATTGAGAATGCCGAGCGTTTTGGCCTGTCGCAATTACACCAGCTTAGGGGTCGCGTAGGCCGTGGTGCCGAACAATCTTATTGTATACTCATGAGCAAGGATAAACTAAGCCCAGAGGGCCGTATACGCTTAAATACAATGGTTAAAACCAACAATGGCTTCGAGATTGCCGAAACTGACCTGCAACTACGCGGTCCGGGCAATATTGAAGGCACCCAGCAAAGCGGCCTCCTTGATCTTAAAGTAGCCGATCTTACTACCGACCAGGAGTTATTAATGGAATGCCGTAAATGTGTGGAAGATATTTTTGCTGTTGATCGGCAATTGGCAGCGCCCGAGAACCAGATACTAAACCTGGCATTCCAAACTAAGAATGCGGGATTGAGTTGGGATAAGATCTCTTAGTTTAGTTCGGCTAAAGCCATATATTATTATTTCATGCATCCGTTGGCTGAAGCCAACGGCAATAATTGGAATAGTTAACAAACCACAGCTTTCTAATTATACATTATTGCCGTCCCATTTATGGGACGGAACGATAATTCCCCAAAAATGGCTTTAGCCAAACTAAAGTAAAATAATGTTATTCTTACCTGAAATCTTCGTGACTGATTTGTAGCTTTGTGTAATGGCAGAACCCCATACTCAACCCTTATTACCAGAAAAAGACCCTTTCATAGCTTTACGTTATAAAGATTTCCGCTCATACCTGGGCATGAAGTTTTTCTTCACCTTTGCTTACCAAATGCAAGCCGTTATTTTAGGCTTCTATATTTACCAGTTAACCAAAAGCGTTTTTGCTTTAGGGTTGATTGGCTTATGCGAAGCCATCCCATCAATAGGCATAGCCTTATATGGCGGCTACATTGCAGACAAGTCTGAGAAAAAGAAGATGCTGCTATTTGTATTCTTCGCGGTATTGTTCTCATCATTAGTAATGTTTACCGTCACCTTAAAAAGTATGGAGGGTATTATACATGCTAATTGGATAGTGCCTATATTATATACCATGGTATTTTGTAATGGCGTGGCTCGTGCTTTTTATAACCCGGCTGCGTTTACCAT
This sequence comes from Mucilaginibacter sp., assembly GCA_014376655.1. Lineage (GTDB taxonomy): Bacteria > Bacteroidota > Bacteroidia > Sphingobacteriales > Sphingobacteriaceae > Mucilaginibacter. The sequence goes on from JACMRC010000401.1 coordinate 2,278, forward strand.
TATGGCACATAGTGTGCCTAAAGAGATTTATCCTAACTCCAGCAGTTGGAACAGTTCAAGCTGGCAAATTGCTTCGATCTTAGGCCCGTTAGTTGGCGGCTTAGCTTACGGATTTTGTGGCATTACTGTAACGTTTAGTATAATTATCGCCTTCTTGCTAATAGCATTGGTATGCGTATTCTTTTTAAGAAGATACCCGCCGGTATATGTGCCAAAAGAGAGCATCTGGGAAAGTTTATCAGAGGGTATCCATTTTGTGTTTGGAAATAAAATGATGATAGGCGCCTTAAGCCTTGATCTGTTCTCGGTATTTTTTGGAGGTGCGGTTGCATTGTTGCCAGTGTTTGCTAATGAGATATTGCATGTAGGTCCACAAGGGTTAGGTATAATGCGTGCTACGTCATCATTAGGTGCGGTATTAGTTATGCTGGCCATGGCACGCATCTCGCCTATGGGCAAACCATGGCGCAATTTATTAATAGCGGTAACAGGGTTTGGTTTGTCTATTATCTGCTTTGCCCTGTCTCGCAATTTCTACCTGTCTCTATTGTTTTTATTTACCGAGGGCGGTTTTGACAGCATCAGCGTGTTGATCCGCGGTACTATCATGCAAATATTAACGCCGGATAGCATGCGTGGCCGGGTATCAGCCGTAAATCAAATGTTTATCGGGTCGTCTAACGAGATAGGGGCTTTCGAATCGGGTACGGCGGCTAAGTTAATGGGAACTGTACCTTCTGTTTTGTTTGGCGGCAGCATGACATTGCTTATTGTGAGCATCACTTACTTTAAAACAAAGAAATTGATACCTTTATCATTACACGAGATATCAGCTCCAGTAGTAAAAGAAGAAATCGCTATATGAAAAACCTAAACAAAATTGGCAAAGCATTATTGATAATAGTATGCTTTATCACTTTCAATATATTTATGGATATATTTCTGTTTAATGAAAAAATGCTTCCCCAACATTTAGGCGCAGCAATATTTGGAGGCATAGGCAGCGGACTTGCTGTTTTCTTTATATCGAACAGAAAAAAAAGCAAAGCTGCAAAATTCGGATCGGATCTTACTTCGGCCACTAAACATTAGCCTTAATAAACACAGGTAGCTAATCCACCTCCACCGTATCTTTCTCGCCTATCTGTTGTCTCCACATGGCGTAATACAAACCTTTCTGATCTAATAGTTCAGTATGTTTGCCGCTTTCAATAATTCTGCCTTTTTCCAATACATAAACGCAATCGGCATGCATAATAGTTGACAAACGGTGTGCTATTAAAATGGTGATATGGTTATTAAACTCTGATACATCTTTAATAGTTTCTGTGATCTCCTCTTCGGTTAACGAGTCTAATGATGATGTTGCTTCATCAAACACCAACAGATCTGGTCTGCGTAATAAAGCACGGGCGATTGATAAACGTTGTTTCTCACCACCGGATACTTTTACCCCACCCTCGCCTATCACGGTATCTAAACCATTGGCAGCACGAGACATTAAGGTTTGGCAAGCGGCACGTTGCAGTACATCTAAACATTCCCCATCGGTTGCACCCGGGCGCACAAACAATAAGTTCTCGCGGATAGTGCCCGAGAACAGTTGCGTATCCTGGGTTACAAAGCCTATTTTTTCGCGAAGTTGATCGAGATCTATTTCTTTACTTAAAATACCGTTGTATGATATATCTCCTTCCAAAGGTTGATATAAGCCAACCAATAACTTAACCAACGTTGTTTTGCCGGAACCCGAGGGGCCAACAAATGCGATAGTTTCGCCGGTATTAGTTTCAAAGCTTATTTGATTAAGGGCGTTACGCGTAGCGGTTAAATGCTTAAAGGTTACGTTGTTAAAGTTTAGCCTGGTAATTTTCTCTACTAAAACCGGTTTCTCGGGCTTAACATCAATCGGGGTTTCTATTATCCTTTTAAAATTAGCTAACGATACCTGGGCCTCGCGCCATGATTGAATTACATTGCCCAATTCCTGCAAAGGGTTGAAAAGGAAGAAAGAGTAAAATAAAAACTGCAGGTAACTACCGGTAGTTAACTCGTCTTTAAATATCAGCATCAATAAAATAACCACCATACAGTTACGCACCAGGTTTACTATAGTGCCTTGTATAAAACTCATGCTACGCACAAACTTTACCTTTTTAAGTTCCAGGTCAAGGATCTTGAAAGTGGTTTTGTTCAAACGTTCTATCTCCTGGCTGGCTAAGCCAAGGCTTTTTACCAATTCTATGTTTCTTAATGATTCGGTGGTCGATCCGGCCAAAGCGGTAGTTTCGCCGACAATACTTTTTTGAATTACC
>JACMRC010000047.1 GCA_014376655.1 Mucilaginibacter sp.
AAGGCAGAAGGTATTTTAAATGATTTACTAACTAATATAAAATACAAGAATTAAGAATAGATTTGGTTTTTGCACAGGTCGAAGTTAAGCCATATCCTAACTTTGACCTAAAATGTTGAAACCCTACTGGCGCGAGCATTAAGCCTATGGTCGGTGTTATCACCGTACCATTTTACTGGAAAGTAGGTATATTGCAGTATGCAGCAAGGCATTGAATTTTTTACAGCAACATGCTTAAATTGGCAGCCATTTCCAGTTGGTCCGGATTTATAATCCCGGACCAACTTTACAGGGGATTTGCAATCCCCGTACGCAATGCCTACGCGAATCAGGAGATCCGCAACAAATTTAGTCCGGGATTACAAATATTACAAATCCGGACTAAATTTGAAAGGGGGTATTCATATTATTTACTACCCCCAAACAAAGGATTCAACCTAAAATACTTATCATCCCCATCAAAAAATACCACGTAGTCTGATTTAAAGTGCGAACTTTTTAAGTAATAATCAGTAGTGATTATCTGTGCGCCCGAGTTGCAGGCGGCCTCAAAATAGGACCGGTCGTTAGTTCGCGCCTGCTCGGTATCGCTATCGGCACGGGTGCGAATGATGTAGCCTTTCTTTATCAGCCCGGGTATTATAGGGTCCTTGGCGTTATTACGGATCAGCATGGCGGCTTCGGGCGTGCCCGGGTCGGCGTTGGCAAACAGCACACGGCCCTTTAATGATGGATGGCCGGCCATGTACATATCGCGTTTACGCTTTTGGTCGTCCAGCAGGAAGATAAACTTACCGCGGGCCTGTTTTAAAGTGGGCCAGCCTTTGGTTAATATAGCGCTTTCCAGCGTTTCGGCTTTGCCGCGCACGTCATCGGGTGTCAGCAAATGTTTTTTGCCGAGGTATTTAAGCAGGTTATTATCCAACTCGTCAAACATTGCCGGGGTAAATGTTTCGGGCATATTGGCGGCTTTACTGTTGGGATCGTCCTTAGCTTCTAACGTGATGAATACCGGGTTATGGCCGGGATGCGCATCGCTCCAGTTTTTAAACTGCGTAAGGCAATCTTTAAACGTGGGGGCATGGCTGCGGTAATCATAATCAATCATGTGAAACACCTTAAAGCCGGGCTCGTTCATTTCGCCCTGCGGATCAAAAGGAGGTTGGTTAGGAGCATAGTCCATGCCTTTTGGATGCGCGTATTTGCCGCCTTTAGTATCGCCATAAATATCAATCTCCAGGTTGCGCAGGCCCATGTCTAACTGATCCGTTAATGGGATATGCTCATAATCTATCTTGTAAGACTTCAGGTCTTTAGCCAGCATCAGTTTAAACAAGCCCGGGTCAATTGCCTTTTTATAGCTGTTATGCGAGCCGATGATCTGGATCTTATTGATGGGGGTATTGTCTGCGCCGTTATCGGCACGCATTAACGGTAATGACAAAAGGAGTAGGGTGCCAAATAATATTTTCATGCTGGTGTCTTTAAGCTTTTAGCAATGCATATTTAAGGGTTTAATATTAATAAAATATTAACGGAGGAAAAAACTTGTTTTGGCGCATTCCTATCCGCGTCGACTCACTCCGCGGCTCTACGAACTTTTGCCCTCTCTTCCGCAAGTGGGGAAGAAAGCAAAAGTTCGTTAATATCAACCCTCTTTCCGCCGAAGGCGAAGAGAGGGTCGACGAGCAAAGCGATGTCGGGGTGAGTCGACGCGGACAGGTAAACGTCCCCCGCAGCGTTAGCGATTGCAGCGGATACATGCCTTGCGCTTAAGGCATGCGCAGTATGAGCGGAAAGCGCGGCCCGAAGGGAACGCCATAATAGTTATTAAAATATTACAGATTAAAAACTAATCTCTAACCGCCAACCACTAATCAACCATATCCAAATTATTACAAAACACCTAACCTATTTTTAACCATCGTATTTAAATAATTGTAACTTAGTTACCCAAACTAAATTAAAAACAAACCAATTATTCCAACACCCATGGAAAAAAGAAGAGACTTTATTAAGAAGGTGGCTATTACAACCGGCGGCCTTGCCTTAGGCAGCCGTACATTTGGTTTCACAGCCAAAAGCTACAACCGTATAATAGGCGCTAACGACCGCATCCACGTAGCCATCATCGGGCTAAACGGCCGCGGTGGCAGCATGTGTACCACGTTTGCTAAATCAACAAACTGCCTGGTAAATACGGTTTGCGATGTAGATTCGCGCACCATACCCATCACCCAGAAAAAAGTAGCTGCAGCCAGCAAAGGCGATGCCCCAAAAGGCGAGGGCGACGTACGCAAGGTAATGGCAGATAAAGATATTGATGCTATATACATAGCAACGCCCGATCACTGGCACGCGCCAATGGCCATAATGGGTTGCCAGGCGGGTAAACACGTATACGTAGAAAAACCACTGAGCCATAACCCCCACGAAGGCGAAATGGCCGTAGCCGCAGCACGTAAATACAAACGTGTAGTACAAATGGGTGCGCAGCGCCGCTCGTCGCCATTGGCTATAGAGGCGGTTAAAGCACTGCATGACGGCGTTATTGGCCGCGTGTATTTTGCAAAAGCCTGGTATACCAATAACCGTAAAGCAAATTATTATAAACCGTCGGCTGTTCCGGCCTGGTTAGATTATGAGCTATGGCAAGGCCCTGCACCACGTAAGCCTTATATGGATGGATTGATCCATTACAACTGGCATTGGAAATGGCACTACGGTACCGGCGAAGCCTTAAACAATGGTACGCACGAAGTGGATTTGGCCCGTTGGGGGTTAGGTGTCGACCTGCCTACCCGTGTATCATCGGTTGGTGGCCGTTACCAGTTCCAGGACGAGTGGGAAACACCTGATACCCAAATTGTCACTATGGACTACCCTGGCCGTGTGTCGCTAATGTGGGAGAACCGCAGCTCGAACGGTATGAAAATAGAAGGTGCCGACCGTGGTGTAATATTTTATGGCGATAACGGCAGCATGAATACCGATGGCGAAGACTATACCATATACGATCAAGGTGGTAAGCTGGTAAAAACCATTAAAAAAGGTGGGCCGGTAGAAGCGATAGAAGGCCGTAACACAGCCAGCCCAAGCTTAGGCATGGATGCACAGCACGTAGCCAACTTTTTGGAAAGTATCCGTGAGAACAAAGCACCAAACTGCGATGTGGAGTTAGGTTACAAGAGCGTTGTTGCCATGCAATTAGGTAACATATCATGGCGCGTTGGCCGCGACCTGCACCTTGACCCTGCAAATGCACACATTATTAACGACCCGGAAGCACAAAAACTATGGAGCCGTACCTACGAACCGGGATGGGCACCTAAAGTATAATTAGCTACCATATAACTACCAATACTTACTAAAATTGACCAAGTAAATGAAAAAATATTATGGTTTAAGCAGTGGCCTCATAGCCGCTGCTTTTATTTTAAATGCCGGCATCACTAATGCCGAAGTGCCTAAGGATAAAACGCCTAAAAAGGGAATAGCCAAACAACATGCCGTTATTGAAACCTCGCGCATGGCGTGGTGGAGCAAGGCACGGTTCGGGATGTTTATTCACTGGGGGGTGTATAGCGTACCGGCAGGGGTTTATAATGATAAGAAGATCCCCGGTTTGGGCGAGTGGATAATGCACAACGCCAAGATCCCGGTGGATACCTACCAGGGCTACGCTAAAAACTTTAACCCTACCGAATACGATCCTGAGCTATGGGTACGTACCGCTAAAGCAGCGGGTGTTAAATACATAGTAATCACCACCAAGCACCATGACGGCTTTGCCATGTTCGACTCGAAAGCAAGCGACTGGAACATTGTTAAACGTACGCCTTATGGTAAAGACGTTATAAAAATGCTGGCCGATGCCTGTCGCAAGTATGGCATGAAGCTGGGCTTTTACTATTCGCAAGCTAACGACTGGAACAACGCCGGCGGTGCAGCCGCTGGCGGCCATTGGGATAAAAAACAGGATGGCAGTTTTGATGATTATTTAGACAAGGTGGCTATCCCTCAGGTAAAAGAAATTTTAACCAATTACGGCGATGTTGCCGAACTATGGTGGGACGTACCAACCGATATGACCAAAGAGCGCGCAGCCAAGATTACCCCGCTGCTGGATAAATATCCAAACATCATTACCAACAACCGTTTAGGCGGTGGTGTACAGGGTGATTTGGAAACTCCGGAGCAATACATCCCGGCAACGGGCATACCGGGCCGTTATTGGGAAGCTTGTATGACCATGAACGATACCTGGGGTTTTAAAACTTATGACGAGCACTGGAAATCAAGCCAAACGCTTATTCGTAATTTGGTTGATATCGCATCAAAAGGCGGTAACTATTTGCTGAATGTCGGTCCGCAATCAAACGGTAAGTTCCCTGCACCTATTATGGGTATTTTAAGTGATATGGGAGCGTGGATGAAAGTAAACGGCGAGTCTATTTATGGCACAACTGCAAGCCCGTTCCGCAAGTTGCCATGGGGCAGGTGTACTACAGAGGCTACTGCTAACGGTAATACCACGCTTTATTTCCATGTGTTTGAATGGCCAACAAATGGCGAGCTGAATATTCCCGGTTTACAGAACCAAATTGTATCGGCTAAATTATTGGCTAACGGATCGGCTTTAAAAAGCAAGAAAACTGCTGATGGATCTACCATTACTGTTCCGGCTGCTGCTTTAGATGCAAACTCGACGGTTATAAAAGTGGTAATAAAGGGCGCACCTATGGTTACCGTAGTTGTGCCTTCGGCAGAAGCTGACGGATCGTTTGTGTTAAGTCCGTTTGATGCTGATGTAAAAGGTTTGCAATCTGAAGGCGCACGTACACCAAACTTAGGTTACTGGACCGACGCTAAATCATCGGCTTCATGGAAAATTAACATTGCTAAAACGGGTACCTATACTATGGAAGCACCGGCATCAGCAATAACTGATAACAATGTTATCAGCATAACCATTGGCGACCAAACCGTTAAGGCCCCTATAAAAGGAACCGGCAGTGGCAACCGCTATGTTAAAAACAGCCTGGGCGAAATCAAGATCACCAAAGCAGGCGTAAACACCATTACCATTACCGGTGTACCCGAGGGTTGGCAGTACGTTAACCTGCGCGCTATTACTTTTAAACCTGTTAACTAACACTAACAATGAAGAAATATTTATTGCTGATAGCTTGTTTCGCTTTTACAGCAACCCTTACCAAAGCGGCAAAAGTTGATACGGTTGAAACCTATAGCGATGCCATGCACAAAAAAATAAAGGCGGTAGTTATTACCCCTGCCGATTACGAAACAGGCAAACCCTGCCCCGTAGTTTATTTATTGCATGGTGCCGGCGGTAACTACAAACAGTATTACGGTATTAACAAGGGAATTGCCGAGTTGGCTGATTATTATCACCTGATGATTGTTTGTGCCGATGGCGGCGTTACCAGCTGGTACTGGGACAGCCCCAAAGATCCGAAATTTCAATACGAAACCTATATAACTAAAGAGTTGATAGGCTACATCGACAAAAACTACAAGACCGTAAAAAACAAAACCGGCCGTGCAATTTCAGGCCTGAGTATGGGTGGGCAAGGTGCTATGTACCTGGCTATCCGTCACCAGGATTTGTTTGGCGCGGTGGGCAGCATGAGTGGTGGGGTTGATATCCGTCCGTTCCCTAATAATTGGGATATGGCTAAACGGCTGGGCGAATATGCCGATAACCCTGAACTTTGGGAGAAAACAGCAGTAACCAATTTACTGTATTTGATCAAGCCAAATAGCTTAACCATTACCTTTGATTGTGGTACCGACGATTTCTTTTATAAAGTAAACTGCATACTGCACGATAAAATGTTGGAGCGTAACATCCCGCACGATTTTACAGCGCGCCCGGGTGGGCATACGTCGCAGTATTGGGCAAATTCAATCCAGTATCACCTTTTATTTTTTAGTAATTATTTTAAGAAGGCAAATTCGTAATTTAGTACTGTCTCAGCAGGGTCTCTCGTAGAGGACCCTGCGCTGTGCAACCTCAGGGTCCCCGTTGGGAGACCCTGAGGAGACGGGACGGAAATTAAAAAAAGCGCAGGCCTGTGCGATTCCCTCCCAACGGGAGGGTGTAGGGAGGGGTTTAAGAAAGCGGCTAAACCCCTACGCTGTCCGAAGTTTGTAACTTCGGACGACTATGCTTGTAGTTTGCAACTACATTTTGCACGATAGTCTAAAGACTATGGGCATACAGGTTCGAAGTTGCAAACTTCGAACAGCGCTACAAAAGAAAATTATTTATAATAATATATTACACAATGTCTTACCAACCGTCACCAGAAAGATACAATACCATACCTTATAAACGCTGCGGCAAAAGCGGCTTGAAGCTGCCTAAAGTGTCATTGGGTTTATGGCAAAACTTTGGCGGTTACGATACTATGGAAAATAGCCGTAACATCCTTAAAACAGCGTTCGATCATGGCGTTACGCATATTGATCTTGCTAATAACTACGGCCCGCCGCCGGGATCGGCGGAAGAGAATTTTGGGCAGATCTTACATACCGATTTCCGCAATCACAGGGACGAGCTGATCATATCATCAAAAGCCGGCTATACAATGTGGGATGGCCCTTACGGCGATTGGGGCAGCAAGAAATACCTGGTATCAAGCCTTGACCAAAGCCTTAAACGCATGAAACTGGATTACGTAGATATTTTCTATCATCACCGCCCCGACCCGGAAACACCGCTGGAAGAAACCATGGCAGCTTTGGACCTGATCGTTCGCCAGGGTAAAGCGTTATATGTTGGCATATCAAACTACAAAGCACCCGAGGCTAAGGCAGCCATCCAAATGTTAAAGCAAATGGGTACACCTATCATCATACATCAGCCTAAATACTCTATGTTTGAGCGTTGGGTTGAGGGTGGATTGTTGGATGTGTTGGAAGAAGAGGGCATAGGCTGTATCCCGTTCTCGCCACTGGCGCAGGGGTTATTAACCGACAAATATTTGAAAGGCATCCCGGCAGATTCAAGAGCCTTAAAAGTTGGCGACTCGCTTACCGAAGACAGCATCACCCCGGATAAAATAGAGAAAGTTAAAAAGCTAAATGAAATAGCCAAACAACGCGGCCAGAAACTGGCGCACATGGCGTTGTCATGGATCTTAAAGGACGATCGCATAACATCAGTACTGGTGGGTGCCAGCAAGCCAGAGCAGCTGTTAGACTCGTTAAAATGCCTGGAGAATACCAAATTCAGTAAAGAGGAATTGGATTTGATTGATGGGATATTGAAGTAATTCCAGTTCTCATAGACAACAATATAGAAAGGCTCCCGATTTATCGGGTGCCTTTCTTATTCCCGCGCGTCATTGCGAGGAACGAAGCAATCTCTACGGTGGACAGTCAATATCCTTGATCTCATTTGGCGATAGCCAGCACGATCATTGCGGACGTCGATTAGCAAGTGCAGAGATTGCTTCGTTCCTCGCAATGACGCGCGGATAGGAGAGTTGGCCTCATCACTTACTCTTCACCTTAAACGTCCCATCCCCAATACCACCACTTGCATCAATACCAGCAATTTTAATGGTGTATTTACCCATAATATCTGATGTATAGAACGATACCTTAGCCTTGCCGTTTTGATCGGTTACGATGTTTGGTACCCAATAAAGTGTTGAACGGTAATCAAGCAATGTGGTAGCACCGGGGGCCACATTATATTTGGGGCTATAAAATTGCTGCGGATACATTACCGGCAATGGCCTGTAAGTTACCGCACTTGGCGCTTTGTTTTTGAACCAGCCGTTGCCGTTTTTGGTGGTAATGTCGATACTGGCAAAATCGGGTGTTTTGTTGGTGAGAATATTTGCCCTTGATTCCAGGTAGCCCGGTTTATAACCCACTTTATATACCCAACCTTTTGCGATACGATCAATAGCAGTTGGATCAAGGCCCCAAGGGTGTTGCTCGTCATCGAACCATTTACCACCAATTAATGCAGCTTCCGATGCTGCGATTTGCTCTCCAGTAAAATGTGCGTCTATCCACCAATTCCGCGGTTCCAGGTAATTAACCATATTTTTTTCGCTATAATACACTTCCATACCCTTAAAAGTAGCTATCTGGTATTGGCTAAGTTCATCCTCCAATTCTTCAACAGTTGGGTTGGCACCCATAAAAATATCTAACCCACCGCCATCAATATGGATAACGACAATTGCATTGTTTAACTTAAGCGTAGGCATCCGGTGCTCCTCAACTATTTTAAGCCCCGGTAATTTTTGTTTTAATAATTGATATAGGTTTAGCACGGCTGATTCTTTAATATCCTGTTCATCAAAAGACAGATCAGCATTACCGGGGCCGTTACGGTTAAAAGAGTCTTTAATAATTTTTTTGCTCTTTATTTTTACTTCTTTTAATACAATACCATTTAGCTTGATGTTTTTCTCGTTGTTCCTTTCGGCTGTACGTTTTACATAATTTATTTGCGTGGTATCAGAGTTTACGTACCAGGGTAGGATAGGGTCGCGTAAAGTTTCAGGCACAGCCGGTGCTTTAAATTTATCTACACTAACATTGCCAAACGTCATACTTTTTCCCTTAGCATTTTTTGCTTGCAGGAAAAACGAACCGCTATCAATAGTCGGCAGTTTTTTAAACAGGTAACGGCCATCCTCATCTGTATAGGTAGTGGTAGTAAACGTCGGTTTTTGCGATGAGATCAATACCGAGAATCCCGATTTAACAGGTTTATTAAACAAGTTAGTAACCCTGCCGGTTATTTTAAAGTCTTTCTCAGCTTCAAATTTTGGTTGCTTTGCAGGGGCAAATACATCCTGCCAATCATAACCTGTCCAACCCTGGGTTAACATCAGATTGTCTAAGGTCTGCCAGGCTTGTTTATCGGTACGGTTGATATAGTAACCCGGCGAC
>JACMRC010000402.1 GCA_014376655.1 Mucilaginibacter sp.
CTGCATTAAAAGCAGGTAAGTTTGACGACTCTTTAACAAGCGTACTTGAAAAAGTAGCTAAAGAACTGGCAGCGAATTATAATTAATTTAGTTTTGAGTAATGAGTTGCGAGTGTTGAGTGAAAAAACTCATTACCCACAACTCAAAACTCACCACTCAAAATAAAGAATGGCTAATTTAAAAGAAGTAAGAAACAGGATATCGTCGGTATCGTCAACGCAGCAAATCACCAAGGCTATGAAAATGGTTTCGGCGGCTAAGTTGAAACGTGCTACCAACGCTATTGTACAATTACGCCCTTATGCAAATAAGCTGAAGGAATTATTGTCGAACTTGTCATCAAGTTTAGAGGATGGTTCATCACCTTTTTTACAGCAGCGCGAGCCGGTACGTGTATTGGTGGTAGTAGTATCATCAAACCGTGGATTGGCCGGTGCGTTTAATGCTAACGTTATTAAAACAGCTAATAACCTTATCGCCGAGAAATACAGCGATCAGTTAAGAGCAGGTAACGTTTCCATTATTGCAATTGGTAAAAAATCGCAGGAGTTTTATGAGCGCCGTAAATACACCGTTATTGGTAACAATACCGAGTTGTATAACAACTTAAACTTTGCTAATGCTTCCCTAATTACCGAAAGCATTATGGAAGGCTTTTTAAAGGGACAGTATGACCGTGTAGAGATTGTGTACAATCACTTTAAAAACGCGGCTATGCAGTTTTTAATTACCGAGCAACTGTTGCCGGTACCAAAAACAGAGCTTAAAAAAGACGAAGTTAAAACAGCAGAGGTTGATTACATATTGGAGCCTTCGCAAGAAGACATCATTGCCGAGTTAATCCCGAAAAACATCAAGATCCAATTGTATCGCGCGGTGTTAGATTCGGTAGCATCAGAGCATGGCGCACGTATGACAGCCATGGATAAAGCAACAGAAAACGCAGGCGACTTGTTGAAAGCCCTAAAACTTTCATACAACCAGGCACGCCAGGCAGCCATCACCACCGAGCTTACCGAGATAGTAAGTGGCGCGGCAGCTTTAGCAGGATAAAGCCCCCTCTAAATCTCCCCCGGTAGGGGAGACTTTAATAAAATTTAAAAGCTTCCCGATTTTCAGGAAGCTTTTTTGTTTATGTAATATTTCACTATGCTACGCATTACACGTAGCTAATGTAACCATAGTTCATATCCCCTAAATATCGCAGTATTATCACGCGATATCACGCGATTGTGCTACGTTTTCACACGATTATCACACGAAATCACGCAGTTATTACACGAAATCACGCGATTTCACAGTGTGTTTTTAACTTAAATGGCTGTATATTAATACGTTGCTGCAAAAGTTGAATTTATGCGCTTTTTGGATTGAATTAAAACGCCGAAAAATTGGTCGCTTTAAAAAGAGCAGGTAGTTGGCTTTAACAAAAATACGAAAAACATCGCGGAAATAAAATTTCCGCCCGATGATTATGGCTCAAATCATTTGACTAACTATTAACTCAGCATGGCAATAACAGTTTTGCCTATATCAAATCAAACCCAATATCTTTCCTAAAATAACAACCGTCATAATAGATACGGCTGGCATCGGCAGTGGCTTGTTGCAGGGCATCAAATAGCGTATCCTGTAACGAGGTAATGGCCAATACACGGCCACCTGTTGCTAAAACATCCTCGCCGCTTTGTGTAGTGCCCGCCTGGAATACATGCGACCCGCGTACGTTCTCCATGCCGGTGATAACTCTGTTCTTCAAATATTCGCCGGGATAACCGCCTGCTACGCATACTACCGTTGCGGCCACTTTAGCAGATACGGCAAAGTCTACTTCGTTTAGGTTGCCGTTGGCTACTCCTAATAATAAATCAACAAAATCAGCTTGTATGCGGGGTAGTACGCTTTCTGTTTCAGGGTCGCCCATGCGGCAGTTGTATTCAATCATGTATGGGTCGCCGCCAACATTCATCAGTCCGATGAAGATAAAACCCTTGTAAGGGATGCCATCGGCTTTCAGACCTTCTATAGTTGGGATCACCATTCTGTCCTCAACCTTTTTAATAAAGTCAGCATCCGCAAACGGTACCGGCGAAACAGAGCCCATGCCACCGGTATTTAGGCCGGTATCGCCTTCGCCAATACGTTTATAATCTTTGGCTGATGGTAGTATTTTATAATTGTCGCCATCGGTTAATACAAATACCGATAGCTCTATACCTTGTAAAAATTGTTCGATAACCACTTTGGCACTTGCAGCGCCAAATTTGGCTTCGGTAAGCATTTCTTTAAGTTCCTGTTGTGCTTCTTCTAATGATGCGCAAATTAATACACCTTTACCTGCCGCTAATCCGTCTGCCTTTAAAACAATAGGTAAGCCAATGGATGGCAAATAAGCTAAACCCTCCTCCAAAGTATCAGCAGTAAAAGTTTGTGACGCGGCCGCCGGGATGTTATGGCGGCTCATGAATTGTTTGGAGAAATCCTTGCTACCCTCTAACTGCGCGCCCTCGGCCTGCGGGCCGATAACCGGTACGGCTTTCAAATGCTCATCATTCAAAAAGAAATCATGCACGCCTCTAACTAATGGTTCTTCTGGGCCTACCAATACCAGGTTGATGTTATTGTCGAGTACGGTTTGCTTAATGCCTTCAAAATCATTAACTCCAATATTTACATTGGTACCATATTGGCCCGTGCCGGCATTACCGGGGGCAATAAAAATTTGGTTGCATTTTGGGCTTTGCGCTAATTTCCAGGCGAA
>JACMRC010000403.1 GCA_014376655.1 Mucilaginibacter sp.
GCACCCTGCAATTATAATAACCACGATATTACGTATTTGCCTAACGGCAATGTGCTTTACGCCAGAAGCCCCAATACCGTTACCGAAATAGCGCCCGATAAAACCATTGTTTGGCAATATATATCAAAACCCAAAGAGGGCTATACCGGTAGGGTAGAGGTACACGCTATACAGCGCTTAGCCAATGGTATCACTTTGATATCAGAAAACGGTAACAGCCGTTTTGTGGAGGTTGATAAAAATGGGACGATAGTAAAAGAACGCCCTTACACCATTGAAAACCATGACGCGCATAGCGAAACCCGCCTTGCCCGCCTGTTGGATAACGGCCACTACCTTGCCTGCCATGAGCGCGACGCTACCGTACGCGAATATGATGAGACCGGGAAAGTAGTTTGGAGCTATAAGCTTGATTTAAACAACCAACCTGCCACACAGGGTCACAAAGGTCATGGTACAGATGTTTATCACGCTGTGCGCCTTAAAAGCGGCAATACGCTGATAGCAGCCGGTAGCAACAACCGCCTGATTGAAGTTGATAAAGTCGGCCAGATAGTTTGGAGCATTGAGCGCGACGAGTTGCCGGGCATCCGCCTGTTTTGGGTAACATCATTAGAAGTATTACCTAACGGGAATATTGTTTTCGGCAATACACATGGCGGCGATACTAACCCGCAATTAATAGAAGTAACCCACGACAAAGCCAAGAAAGTAGTTTGGACACTAAACAACCGCGAGGCTTTTGGTGATGATATGGCTGCTGCTATGGTTTTGGATGTTAAAGGGAAAGTAATAAGATAATAATTTATGAAACGCAAATTATTACTCGCACTAACCATACTGTTCATTGACAAGGTAGTTGCACAGAAAGTAGGAGGCTTAAAAGATGCCTACGCTAAATATTTCCCTATAGGTGTTGCGGTCTCAGTAAAAAATGTTTTAGACAAAAACGACCAGGCTTTCATTGTCAAACACTTTAATAGTATCACTACCGAAAATGCCATGAAAATGGGTGCGGTTCACCCTTTAGAAAACCGATATTATTGGAAGGACGCAGACTCGATAGTAAACTTCGCGATAAAGAATAAACTAAAGATAAGAGGTCATAATTTGTGTTGGCATCAAAACGCGCCTAACTGGCTTTTTTATGATGAACAGCATAACCTCGTATCAAAAGAAGTATTACTGGCCCGGCTAAAAGACCATATTTTTAATGTGGTGGGCCGCTACAAAGGTAAAATTTATGCCTGGGATGTGGTTAACGAAGCTGTTGATGATGACGACCGCCAGTTTTTACGAAACTCGTTATGGTATCAAATTGCCGGTGAGGATTTTATAGTCAAAGCCTTTGAGTACGCGCACGAAGCCGACCCCAAAGCAATATTGTTTTACAACGAGTATAGTACCGAAAAACCCGGCAAAAGAGAGCGGGTTTATAAACTATTAAAAAAACTGGTAGATGCTAAAGTGCCCATAAACGCCATAGGCATACAGGCTCATTACTCTATTTACACGCCATCGCCACAAGACCTAATAACCAGTATAGAAAAATTTGCATCGTTAGGTTTGAAGGTGCAAATCACCGAGCTTGATATGTCTGTTTTTAATGGGAAAGAGCTTTCTCTAAGTGTTAAACCCGAAGAAGCCGGTATGCTGCCACCTGCTATTGAGCAACAGCAAGCCGATAGATATGCTGAAATTTTTAAAGTGTTCCGCGACTATAAAAACGTAATAACCGGTGTTACGTTCTGGAACTTATCAGACAAAGACAGTTGGCTTGATAATTTCCCTGTGAAGGAGCGTAAAAGTTACCCGTTGCTTTTTGATACAAATAATCAACCCAAAAAAGCCTATTGGAGCGTGGTGGATTTTTAGGAAATATATTAAAAATCAGACACTACTAATATTTGGCAATTATAAGTTTTGTTTAATACTGATACTGCAAATTTGCCCCACTATTCTTACTTGGTGAGATTTAATTTCTGCTCAAGCGATGTAATATTGGTAACTTCCTTTAAATAGATCTGCAGGTTGGTAGTTGTTAATATCGGCAAATCAAAGCTGGCGTACTCCATATAATTAGTGTTGGTAAATTTCAACTTGCCGTTCGTGACTTTCCAGTTGCCCGTGTAAGCTACGCCTTCCATAAACATAGTTATGGTACCATCGGCCCTAAAATCATAATAATCGGCAGCGGTAAAGTAGGTGGTATCCTTATGGTTATTGCCTTGAGTGGTGTAATCGCCTATAGCGTTTTTAACGGTCCACTTTCCAACTAACTTCTGCTCGGTAGTTAAAGTAGGTGTTATGGGTGGCAAATTTCTGCAGCCAGTTAGCGTATAAGTTAATGTTATGGTAAGTGTAATGGCTAAGCCTAAAAGTATCTTTTTCATTGTGTGGGTTTTTTTATTCAAAATTACCTGTTGAATGAGAAAAATATTAGCGCCTAAACCGTTTGGGCGGCTTTACTTAGTGTATGTAGTGGTTTGCATTTAAAAGTGTAGGGTGTACTTATTGTAATTGGCTTAAAAAGGGGGCTAATTAGCCGTTTTTAACCGGGTAAATGTTATATGTTAGGTGTAAGGTGTTATATTTAAACCTGTTATAAATGAAATATCTTACACTTGCCGTTACGTTAATTTGGAGTTTTGCTTTACAGTTAAGCAAGGCTGCCGACCCCGTTAAAGTTACCCGCATAATAACGGTGAGGGACGGGTTGCCGCAATCGTACGTAAGCGGTATTTTTCAGGATGCAAACGGCTTTTTATGGGTGGCCACATTAAACGGACTGGGCCGGTATGATGGGCGCGAATTTAAAACCTATCAGCACACATCAACTAATAAAACCGGCCTTGGTGGTAATATCATTCTAAACTTTTTTAATGCAGGTAATAACAATTTATGGCTTTGCTACCGCGATGATAAAATAGACCAGCTAAATACCATCACCGGCAAAATAACCCACCTATGGCAAAACAAAACCTTTGGATTATTAAAAGGCCAGGCCGGCTATTTTAAAAGCCTGGTACGCGATACCCGCGGCATCTGCTGGATGATGGCATACGACGGGGGGATTTACAGCATCGATGTGCGTAGTTTCAAGGTAACACATTATTCTAATGCACAACTGGGGCTTAATGAACCGGTAAAAGGTATAGCACTTAAAAACGACAGGTTAATGCTTTTTACGCAGGCATCGCTAAGTATTTGTAATAATACACCTGTTGCTGTTAAAAATATCGCTTATCCATTTAGTATCACCAAACCTGATAATACTGTACAAAACATATATGCCGCGCCCGTTCGCTCCAACGGTGATATAATTATCAGTGATGCCCAGGGAATAGCCATTTGGAACCCGTCGACCAATTTTTTGAAACAAATACCTGCTACACGTTTAACCGGGGCAGGGAAGATTATCGGCGCTTTTGACCGTGCAGGTAATCTATTTTTCGAGTTTAATAGCGGCATATATATGCTTACGGCCAATAATAAATTGGTAACCTGGGCTCCGCCCGATACCGCACTTCCTGGCTATCCCACCTGTTTTTATGCCGACAGATCGGGCGTGTTATGGGTAGGCAGTAACGGCTTTGGTTTGCGGCAATACAACTTAATTAAAACAGGCCTGCCTGGCTACCCTAACCAACATGCATTTATGGGCGATGCGCTTATCCGTACCGGCGTACCACCCGCGCAAATAGCCAAAACCTTTTTAAATACAGCTACCGAGTTTGCTAATCGCAGTACCACCTATAAAGATTCGGTTTGGGTGGCCAATGTGTTCACCAAATACAACAACCCGCAACTTGTACTAAGTGTAAATAAGCAAGCCGCTATAAAAACCTTTAAAAACCAGGATGTGCCAGCAAAAGCCGAAATCCATAAAACCAGGTTTTTAGGCACAAGCAGCAACGGAACGCTATGGGCTACCGATGAACATCACCGTTTTTTAAAGTTCGACACCAAAAAACTAACATTTAAAGTTTGCGGCAAAGCCACGATTGATGAAGGCGAAGACATTACCGGTTTAGTGCCCGATGGTGATGCCGGCTTTTATATTAGCTCGGTGCATAACCTGTGCAGGGTTAACCCGCTGACCGGGCAAACAGAAAACCTTACCCGGTTTTTACCAAGTAACGATATTTTGGATATCATCAACGATCCGGAAGATAAAGCTATTTTATGGATAGGTACATTGTCAGACGGGTTAATACGTTTTAATGTGCAAACAAAAAAAGTGAAGCTGTATAGTACCGCAACCGGCTTGCCTAACAACACCGTTTACAGTATACTTTTTGGTAATGATGGTTTAATGTGGTGCAGCACCAACAGGGGGGTATTTGCGCTGGATAAAAAAACACAGGCTATCCGGTCCTTCACCTCGCGGGATGGGTTGGTGGATGATGAATACAATCGTTATTATTTTATGAAACTGGCCGGCGGCGAACTGGCTTTTGGTGGGCCGATGGGTTATACAGTGTTTAATCCCTCAAAACTGGAGATAGATGATTTTAATCCGCAGGTAGCTTTAACGCGGCTCAGCATAATTAACCGTGCTGATGAGGTGTCGTTAGGCACCCTTAAAAACCTAAACCTTCGATACGATCAGAATTTTATAACTGCCGAGTTTGCAGCGATGCAGTTTGATATCCCCGAGAAGATCCAATACCGGTACATGCTTAAGGGGCTTGATAAGAACTGGATAATGCTGGGGAATGCAAACAAGGCATCATACACCAGCCTGCCGCCCGGCAGTTACACTTTAATGCTTAATGCCTCCAATACGGTAGGCAAATGGAGTACACATATCCCTCAAATAAAAATTAATATAGCAGCGCCTTACTGGAAAA
>JACMRC010000048.1 GCA_014376655.1 Mucilaginibacter sp.
AGTTTAATTTAAAAGTTGCTGATAGTGAGCATAGGATGGCCGAAAGTACCCTATCTGTAGCTGTGATTAATGAAGATAAAGTGCCGGTTGATGAAAGTGCCGAGAGTACCATTTTTTCCAACATCCTGCTTACTTCTGATCTTAAAGGATATATAGGAAAGCCAAACTATTACTTTACTGCCGACACTGATGAAATTAACAGGGCGTTAGATAACCTGATGCTTACACAGGGGTATCGCAGGTTTGAATGGAAGACCATAAATAAAATCATTGACACCAAGCCCGCATTTGAAGCCGAGGGTTTGGGTTCGTCTATTTCGGGCGTAGTTACAACCTTAACCCATAAGCCCTTGCCTAATGCAAAAGTGAAGCTATTCTCGGTGAGGGCGGCATTAATGAAAGATACCACTACAGATGAGAACGGCAGGTTTAAGTTCGACAAGATGTTTATTGGCGACAGCCTGAAATTTACAATACAGGCCCGTACAGCTGATAATACCGATAAAGTTATCCTGACATTAGATACCATGGCCCAGGTAAACTCGCAGGTAACGCTCAGGCATAATAAAAATACGGCGGATGCGGAAATTATAAAAGCCAACCTGCAAAAAGCTACTGAAGAAGGTAAACCTGTTGAGCTAAATGGGCTACATGTGCTTAAACAGGTAGATATTAAAGCGACAAAAAAGGCCGTCCCTAAAATAGAGATACTGCCGCAATCTATATTCACCGTACCTGAGCAGTCTGTAGATAAGGTAATTACTATTCCTGACCCTGAACATTATAATAACCTGACCATGTTCTTGCGGAGTTCGCTCCAGGGTGTAAATATTCAAGTTGATGCGATGGGACGTAAATTACTGGTTGACATGAGGCCGGCTAATGTACCACCTGATGTAGGAAACACCCCGCTTTCACCATTCAATGATACATCAGAAGAACCGATAGATCAATATTTAGGAAAGGAAATAGGCATAATTGTAAACGGCAGGAAGATAAGCGCCCGCGGTGAAGCGGATGAGGTATTAGAAGGCAGTATTTTAGCAGGAGATATAGCTAAAATAGAGGTTGTAAGAACAAATACCGCCTTGGTTAACTCTTTACGCGGACATAATGATAGGTTTATAGGTTTCGTATTGTTATTTACTAAAACAGGCGATTGGCGTAAAGGGTACAATCCGGCAATAGCAAACATAATACCTAAAGGTTTTAACAAGGTGCGTAAGTTTTACTCGCCGCGTTATAATAATCCTGTAGATGCAGCCAAGATCCCTGATTTTAGAACCACCATTTATTGGAACCCATATTTAGGTGTTGATACTACCGGCAAAGTTAGCTTTGACTTTTTTAATGCAAATGGCCCGGCAAATTACAGGATAGTTGTAGAGGGTATAAACGCCGCCGGCGAATTAGGCCGACAGGTTTATAGGTATAAGGTTGAATGATGTAGCATGGTTCCCTTTCTGTATTCGTATTTATTAAGGTGGTAATATTATATTTAGCGCATTTATATACCGTAACTTAATGTCTGAAAAGATATGAGAGGAACAACTTTGCGGTATACAGTAAAACAACAAAACCCCTTAGTTTTCACTAAGAGGCTTTATGTTGTGCGCCCACCTGGGCTTTTCTCGAACCATTTTATGGAGGATTTAAGGCAATTAGCTGCTCTAACCGTATAAATTAACACTTTTATAAGAACCATATTGGGTGCTTATCGAACCATTTTTTTGCCGGTTATTTTGCCTATTGAAGAGTAAGTTCACCATTATATATTTTAAACTAAATATTGTGTCCTTAACTCGTGACTGGCCAAATTTGTAAATTCGTGTTTTGGCTTCTATAATTTCGACTCCAACTATAATAAGATCTCTTTCTGCTTTTTCACGGTAATATCGTTCTGGACCGCTTCATGCCAAACTATCGAATCGATTTTACTTAAATGAATATATGCATCTACGTGGGTTCGCGGCATTTTAGGATCTGCCTGTGCGATATTATAACCGGTAGCAGTGAAATCTGTTTTGGTATATATGAGTGGAAAGCATTAATGAAAAAATGCTATGAAAAAAATATAGCCGTTTAATAACATGAAGATAAAAGATGGCATTGATTCCCAAAAACCGTCCCCCATTTTTAAACGAACGCCGAAGCCTATCATCATCAATAACGACAATCCCCCTGACGCAATGATTAACGCGGGTTCCCAGGCTAATCCTACTATTAGACCCGAGCCGCCAAGCAGTTGAAGGCAGCCAATGAGTTTTCTAAATTGATCAAGCTCATAACGCTCAAACTCCGCTTTCATACCGGAATTGACAAAGAAAGTAATGCCGTAAAACAGAAAAGCAACGGCGGAAATTAAGATTAAAATATTGAGTAACATACAAATCAAATTATACCGGAGCTAACACTGGCTACAAATAAACACAGGATCAGTAATACCGCAGAAGGCAAAAACTTCATGAACGGATTTTGTACCTTGATATGAGCTACCTGAGCGCACAGCATCAAACCAGCCATTAATAACGCAGAAACCAATACCAAAGCGGGATACCAGACACCAACAATCAGCAAGGTAGCAAGTGCGATCTTAGCCGCACCGACCATATTTCGTAGCAAGTCTGTAATCCCATATTGTTTAAACTCTCTGATTATATTTTCATAACGAAATATCCATACATAGGCTACAGATAGAGCTACAATGATTTGGGCATAAATTGATAATGTGTGCATGTCAATAATTGTTAAGGTTAATATTCGGTTAGGAAGGAGTATCTGTTTTGGTGTGTTGCTGTTTCTTCTGCGCAGCAAATAATCCCCAGGCAAAACCAACGTATAATACGGTTACTATAACCGTAAGAATGATCAGATCTAAGTTTTCCATGTTAGTTTTTCTTTTTAAGGTTAAAGTAGATTAGCAGTCCTGCCATAGTTGGCGGCCAAAGCCCGATAAAAATGGCTCGGTCATGGTCTTTTAAAATGATGTAATAGTACTCGGAAATGAATATGATGACGATGATCATACTCAGTATCGCAATTTCGATTTTAGAAAATTTATTCATTGGGTTTAATAATTAGTTACGAAGGAAAATGTCACAGGCCTATGCCAATGAATGGTAAGTAAACAGCAAGTGCAACCGGCATTTTAAATTGCACAGAATTTATTTAAGGACCGTCAATAAAATCAGATACTCACCAGGTTCATAAACTACTGGTAAGGTAAAGAGAACAGGACTTTATTATGCCTGTCAGTAACAGTAGCCGGTTTTGTAGGAAAGGATCGGAATTTTTGTAACTGGTTAGCAATTTAGAGATAACTTTCTTACTATTAGCATCTTTTAAAATTAATATTCGATTTTATAATGAAGCATATTCGATCAGTTTCTTTTACTGATCTTATTGCCGCTTATCTGTTTTTGCCTGCTGCATTTGAACCTGAATGAATTATTTTCCCCTGGCTTTACATGTTTGGTTCGGCGCCCCTGCACACGTTCACGCCACAATTTAAAACTGGATAGTTTCATTTCCCTGCGCATCAGTTCGATCACCTGCTGTTCGGCAACACCAAATTGCAGTTTGATCGCATCAAAGGATGTACGGTCTTCCCAAGCCATTTCAATAATGCGGTCCATATCTATGCCATTTAAAGTTAGTGGTTCGCTCATTATGCCGATGTGATCTCCGCTGCTATCTTTTTAAGGTCTTCTTTACTGATAATAGTCTTCTTTTCGTAGTGTTCCAAATGAAAACTTTCCAGCTTCTGTAATAGATATTGTAACGTAAATTTCTCGGCAAGGGTCAGCCTGCCGGTGATGATCTTCCCTACATAGTTGGTATGCTCAAATACCTGGAATAATAATTTCTTGCCCTCATCGGTAATAGCGATGTGTTTACTCCTTTTATCCTTTTCATCGTCCCATTGCCTTACAAGACCGGATGCGACCAGGCGCCTGATCACTTCCGTACCCGATGTTTTTTCCTGTAAATTATGGTTAATCAGTTCACTTTTTGATAAGTGGGGATGTGTTAATAAAATGGCCAGCGCTGTAAAATCTTCGGCTGTTTGCAAGGGCGTTCCTTCCAGCGCTTTTTTAATGTATGATTTAGCGTAGCGGCTCATGAAAACAAATAATCGGCCAATATTATTATCCAGCTGATACGCAATGTCCAAAGCGGTACTGTCACTATCGCCGAACCTAACTTCATTGCTATGGTTATTACCGGCTGGGTCACCAACTTTATTCAGCAGAAAACCTGTAAAATCATGAATAGATGCTTCCTGGCCTTGGTTTTCCTGTTCCAGTTCCGCTACCAGAATGATTAATTGATGAATGAGTTGGTATGATTTCATGTTGTTGTAAATTTATAAGTATCTGCTAATTGTTCAAAATTAGTTTCTTTTAACGAGTTCCGGGTTTTGTGTCTTGAACGTGGCATAAGCAGTCCGGTAGTTTTGCTTAGGATCAACCTGCGGTTTAAAGCTTTTCAGCAGGTTCAGTGTTTTGATCATTGTTAGTTTATAACCGGGCAATTCGGGGGCATCAATCGCCAACATATCCGCTATTTCTTTTCCAAGCAAATAGCGCATTAAGCCCAAAATATCATTGGCAGTCGCTTTGCTTTTATTAACCGAAAGAATATGATCGGTCAAAGATCTGGTCAATACCTGCCCATGCGTAGAAATAGAGAATTGACGTTGCTTAATGACGGTATCGAGTTGCTGCGCCATTTTAGAATTTTCGGGGATCAGGTCCTCATCCAATCCAGACAAATAACCCACTACTGCCCAGATATGCATAAACGCGGCCTGATCTTCCTGGCTAACGCTGTAACCAAGCATCCGCAACCCACGAAT
>JACMRC010000404.1 GCA_014376655.1 Mucilaginibacter sp.
AACTACCCGGTGTACCTCGGTAACAGCCATTACCGGCGATGTCTCTGTCAAACCAAAGCCTTCCAGTACTTTTATACCCAAATCGCCAAAAAATTCGCCTATATTTTTGGGTAACGCACCACCGCCCGATAGCATGATCTTTAGGTTACCACCTGTGCGCTCTTTTATCTTGCTGAATACTAATTTTTCGGCTAAAGCATGCTGGCTGTTTAATATAAACCCCGATTTTTTACCGTCCTCGTTAGCTATCCGGTATTTGCGGCCAATATCTAAGGCCCATAAAAATATTTTTGATTTTACGCCGCCTGCGCTGGTGCCGTTTTTCATGGCGCGATCATGGATCCGTTCCAATAATCGCGGTACGCAGTTCATTACGCTTGGCTTAACTTCGCCCATGTTTTTGGCTAATAGTTCCAGGCTTTGCGCGAAGGCAATTTTAGCGCCAGAGTATAAACAAACATGATAGGTAGCCGTACGCTCAAATACGTGCGACAATGGCAGAAAGGATAAAAACACATCCGTTTTTTCAATAATAGGGATCTGTTGTAAACTAACTTTAACATTCTCTACCAGGTTTTTATGCGTTAACATTACGCCCTTTGGCGTACCGGTGGTGCCGGAAGTATAGATCAGGCATGAAAGGTCAGATCCTAAAATAGATTCGCGTGCAATGTTAATGGCCGTTTGATGTTTATCAACTAATGCGGAGCCTTGTTTAATAACTTCATTAAGTCCAATTAATCCGGCATTTAACCTTGATTTATCTTTATACCTGTCAACCCGGTCGCAGGCTATAATACGTATCAAATCAGGGCAATTATCGGCAATCTTAATAACTTTACGAAACAAAAAGGGGTTACCTACCAAAATAGTCCTTGCGCCCGAATCGTTTAAAATATATTCTATTTCGTTTTCGGTAAGGGTAGGGTATATAGAAGTGTTAACCGCGCCAATTTGTTGCAGGGCCTGGTCGTAATAAACGTAGTCAGGCCCGTTCTCAATAATCAGAGCCAGTTTATCACCCTTTTTTATTCCGATATCAATGAACCAGGCCGACATAGCGTCTATCTTTTCTAAAGCTTCGCGATAGGTAATATCAACCCATTCATCTTCTACTTTATGACTTAAAAAAGTTTGCGTATCCGGATGGATGTGTTTAACTAAATAGCGAATAAGGCTGGGTACGGTTTGGCGCTCAGTTACTGAATTCATTTATGTATAATCAGGTTTTATAAGAGAAACAAAGCTAATTTTATTTTTGAGAAATTGAAAAGGTTATAGAAGCACAATTCACCACCGTTGTCTGTGTCCTCACAGACAACTAACGGAATAATCAAATGCTGTTTGTGAGGACACAAACAGCGGAAGTGAGAAGCTCAACTCGTTCACCGTTGTCTGTGTCCTCACAGACAACTAATAGACAACTATTTAAAAATATTTCTTATTTTTCACTTATGGAATTGGACGTGGTTTACTTTTACACTGTAGCTATTGTTGATTGGATACCACTTTTAAAAACAGAAAAATTTAAACTAATTGTTTTAAATAGCCTTATCCATCTTGTAGAAAAGAAAAAACTGGTTGTTTACGGCTTTGTAATAATGCCTAATCATATTCATATTATTTGGTCGTCGTCAGAAAAGAATGGTAAAGAAATGCCTTATGCAAGTTTTATGAAATTTACAGGTCATTCATTTTTAGAAGAATTAAGACAAACTAATAACCCGTTATTGGAAAGATTTAAGACTGATAAAAACACTCGCGATCATCAATTTTGGCAAAGAAGAGGTTTGCCTATTTTGATGTATGATAGAAAGAGACTTGAACAAAAACTGGACTATATTCATTATAATCCGTTGCAAGAGCATTGGGGCTTGGTTAAAGATCCAAATGATTATTACTTTTCTTCATGCTCTTTTTATGAGCAAGAGGATAAGCGATTTAATTGGTTAACACATTATATGGATGCGTTTTAGCTATTATGCCCTATTGTCGAAATCGCCTTCCGATGTCTGTGTCTCCACAGACATCATGATTATTTAGGATGTATTAAAGTTTTGAGCAAGTTGTCTGTGAGGACACAGACAACGGCGGTAAAGAGCATAAACAAAAACACCGATACTAATTTCTTAGCATCGGTGTAATCAATATCAAATCGGTGAAATCTTTATACCGAGAAACTCTCGCCACAACCGCAAGTACGGCTGGCGTTAGGGTTATGAAAGTTAAAACCTTTACCGTTTAATCCGTCCGAAAAATCAAGCTCGGTACCGGCCAGGTACAGGAACGATTTCATGTCCAAAGCCATGCGTACGCCTTTGTCTTCGAAAAACTGGTCGCCTTTTTTCTCTTCATTATCAAAGTCGAGATTGTAAGATAACCCCGAACATCCTCCACCCTGAACAGAAACCCTAAGGAAATAAGAGGCATCAAGCCCCGAATCCCTCATCAGGTTCTCTACCTTACTTTTCGCTTTATCAGTTACAGTTACCATTGTGTGTTAGTATTGAGTATCAAGTAGCCAGTATCAAGATGAATTGATGTCAAACTACCTTCAAGAATTAGTAAGTATTAATAGTATCTTATTACTTGATACTATGTACTTGCTACTAATTAATGATGTGATTTTTCAACTTCCAATGCTTCCATGCCGTTTTTAACGCGGAAGTCGTTGATTGCTGCTTTAATTGCATCCTCTGCCAAAACAGAGCAGTGGATTTTTACCGGCGGCAATGCTAATTCTTCAACAATATCCATGTTGTCAATTTTCATTGCATCGTCTATTGATTTACCTTTTAACCACTCGGTAGCTAATGATGATGAAGCTATAGCCGAGCCGCAGCCAAAAGTTTTAAATTTAGCATCAGTGATGATGTTGTCATCGCCAACTTCAATTTGCAGGCGCATAACATCGCCGCATTCTGGGGCACCAACTAAGCCGGTACCTACCTTATGACTGCTTTTGTCTAAGGTACCAACGTTGCGTGGGTTGGTGTAATGATCAATTACTTTATCTGAATATGCCATAATTTTAATTATTGAATTAGTGAATTAGTGAGTGAGTGAATGGTGAAAAATCACTAACTCTAATTTATATTTTTTAAAATCCGAAATCGAAAATCCGACTTCCGAAATCCTTCTTAGTGTTCTGCCCACTCAATCGAGTCAAGGTCAATGCCTTCTTTAAACATTTCCCAAAGCGGCGACATGTTACGTAAGTTGGTAACCGCTGTTTTGGTTACTTCAACTGCATAATCAACTTCTTCCTCGGTAGTGAAACGGCCTAAGCCAAAACGTATCGAAGAGTGTGCCAAATCATCAGATAAGCCTAA
>JACMRC010000405.1 GCA_014376655.1 Mucilaginibacter sp.
TTGGTTGTTATATATACGTAGAAGTTATAGTTCCACATCCTTTCGCTCGTTTAAGATTTCTCACTCGTACCTCGTTTCGAAATGACAAAAATTGTTCAGCTACCCGTTCTTTCCGTCAATTATCTTAAAGAAATCATCGCGATAGGTATCGCCTACCGGGATAATTTTATCGCCTATGCGGATACGGCTGCGCTCTATACTATCTATTTTGTTTAGTGCTACTATGTATGATTTATGTACCCGCACAAAATGCTTCTCGGGCAGGGTATCTTCCATCTTCTTCATGTTTTGCAGCGTTATTATCCGCTCGGTAGTAGTGAAGATAGATATGTAATCTTTTAATCCCTCGATAAAAAGGATCTGGTGCAGGTATACTTTCTGGATCTTATGCTCGCTTTTAACAAATATAAAGTCACTTAAAAAATCATTTTGTTGCTGCTGTACCTGCACGGGTTCGGGTGCGGCGGCTTTTGATGGCTGCAAAATTCCCTGTGCCTTTTGTGCCGCTTTAAAAAAACGGTCGAACGCAATAGGTTTAAGCAGGTAATCAACCACGTCAAGCTCATAACCCTCTAACGCATATTGCGGGTAGGCTGTTGTTAGTATCACTTTTGTTTTGCCGTTGGCGATACGCAGAAATTGTATGCCGGTAAGCTCGGGCATTTGCACATCCAAAAACACCAGGTCTATATTGCCATCCTGCACCAATGTTAGCGCCTCTATAGGGTTGGTTGTTGATTTAACCAACTCCATAAAAGGTATTTTGGAGATATAGTCTTCCAGTATATGTAGGGCCAGGGGCTCATCATCAACTATAAGGCATTTGATCATGGCTATAAAACTAAGGATAATTCGCAAGTATAGGTGTCAATTTCGTCGCGCACCTCTAAATTATATTTGCCGGGGTATAAAAGATCAAGCCGGCGCTTAACATTATGCAAGCCAATACCACCAATAGCATCGCGGTTATTGTTATGCTTTTTGTTTTGGACAAAGAAGTGCAGATGCTCTTTATCTACACTTATCAGCATACGGATAGGCGTAAGCGCGTCGTTAGCTATACCATGTTTAAAGGCATTTTCAATAAAGGCAATTAATAATAACGGCACTATTTGCTGGTCGGTTACCTGTCCGTCAACCTTAAAATCAATATAGGCCTTATCGCCAAAACGTATTTTTTGCAGGTCGATATAGTTTTGTAGGTATTGCAGTTCTTTACTAAGATCAACCTTATTATCATTACACTCATACAGCATATACCGCATAATTTCTGATAGCTTAAGGATTGCCCCCGGCGTATTTTCTGATTGCTGATAGGCCAGCGAATAAATACTATTTAAAGAATTAAACAGGAAATGCGGGTTGATCTGCGATTTCAAAAAAGCAAGTTCGGCGCTTAGGCGTTGATTTTCCAGATCGCGCTGGATGCGTTCATTCAGGAACCAATCGATACTAAATTTAAGTACAACACTTAAAAATATAAATATCACACTGGTAATAAGGGTGCTCATAAAGTACGACCAAAAACCTATCAGCTCGTGCTTAGCATCTTTTGGCCCCATGCTACGCATCAATATATCGCCTTTAAAAAAAAGCCCTACACCATATTTAGCTACGCCATAGGCTATAATAGTAATTACAATAGCAGTTATATATACGCCGTACCGCTTTTTATTTAAAAATTGCGGAATAAACAACAGGTAATTGATATAAAATAAGCTGATGTTGATAGCGCCATACAACACAAATATTACCAGCATGCGCTCGGTAGTCATTTTTGTATTACTGTGTACAATAAACAGGAAAAAAGCGATAATGCTTATCCAAATGAATATATGCCAGAATATTTGCCAGTTTCTTTTCATTGGTTCAAATTTAATATTTTGATTTTCAGCGCCGTATTATTTATATACAGTAAGCTATTTTATCGATGAACGGGCATTTATCTTCGACGAACGGGCAATTACTATTAAAAGGCGTTTATCTACAAATTAAGGGGTTTGGTATAATTGTTTTTAGCAGGTTAATAAAAGGATGTTTCTTTGTTGCATCAAATAAAATCACTCACAATGAAAAAGCTGTTCACCAACACAAATCCATTTATACTGTTACTTGCTCCGGTAATGTTTGCATTAATTATGGGCATTAGTTACCAGTTTGAACAAAAGAAACACAACCTTGATAACGCTGCCGAAAGTACCGTGCATGCAACATCATTGTTTGTTAAAGGCATAAGCCTGGTTAAAGCGGTTTGTACCGTTAGCAACCAGGCGGTATGGTAATCCAAACCGAAGGGTTAACCTTTAATTTTGGCAGCCAAACGGTTGTTAAATCACTATCACTACAAGTTCCGGAAGGAAGTATATATGGTTTTCTTGGCCCTAACGGTGCCGGGAAAACCACTACAATAAAACTACTGCTTAACCTTTTACAATCGCAAGAGGGCAGCATCAAAATATTCGGGCTGGATTTCCAGGCCAATCGCACAGAAATATTAGCGCAGGTAGGTTCATTAATAGAGCAGCCTGCTATTTACGGCCACCTTACCGGCAGGGAAAACCTGCGAAACAGGGCGATCCTACTACAAGTCTCTGAAAAACGTGTCGACGAAATGCTTACGCTTGTGCGTCTATCGCAAGCGGGCAACAAAAAAGCAAGCAATTATTCGTTAGGGATGAAGCAACGCCTGGGTATTGCCCTGGCTTTACTGTCAAACCCTAAACTGTTAATGCTTGATGAGCCCACCAACGGCCTTGACCCTAATGGTATCATAGAGATCCGTGAGTTGTTAAAAGAGTTAGTATCTAAGCATAACAAAACGGTTTTTATATCAAGCCATTTACTGGGCGAGATTGAGCGCATGGCCACCCATGTTGGCATTATCAATAATGGCGAATTGTTATTCCAGGGGCCAATAACCGACCTGGAAACTATTAGCCAGCCATTGGTGCATATTGAAGCGGCTAATACTGTTGATGCCGCGAACCTGTTGAAGAAAAACGGCTATACTGTTGTTGAGATTAATGACGATTATTTATCGGTTACCTATCAATCAAAAGAAAAAACCGCCGAAATAAACACCCTGCTTATTAAAAACGGTTGTACAGTTTACAGCATACATAAAGTACAGAAGGACCTGGAGAAATTATTTTTAGACATTACCCAAACCCCTGCAAAATGAAAGGCTTCTTCTTATCTCTAAAATCAGAATTTTATAAGAGCCGCAAAACTTTAGGTTTTTGGGCGGCTATATTATTACCCTTGATATTGACGTTGTTGGTGTCAATTGGTTTTTATACCCATGCCGATAAGTCGGCAGGCTCGCCGGGTTTATTAGTCTGGATGCGCTTTGCTGGTATTATGTTAAACGTGATGGGCGCTTTATTGCTGCCTATGTTTTGCATATTTATAGCCTACTCTGTTAACGCTATAGAGCATAAAGCAGATACCTGGAAAACACTATTCAGCTTGCCTATACCTAAATGGTCTGTTTATTCGGCCAAATATTTTTACACGCTGTTTCTTGTTTTTTTAACGCTGCTGTTATTTGCATTGTTCACGATAGGCTTTGGCAATTTACTGGGGCTATTAAAACCTACCGAGTTAAAATTCGCCGATTACCACATGGAGTGGACGCTATTACAGATCTACTTTAAATTATTCCTGTCAGCCTTAGGCATATTATCTATTCAGTTTTTACTGAGCTTGATCTGGTCGGACTTTTTAAAGCCGATGGGCATAGGTTTTATATGCTTTATAGCCGGTGTAATAAGTGTTGGTGTTAATTGGGATTATGCCTACACCATACCTTACGCGCACCCTATGCTGGCATTAAAAAGCATGATGGGCGTACATAAACGCGGTACGCCCCCAACACAAATAGTGATAGATATTTTTACGCATGATGTTTATGTAAGCCTTGGAGTAGCGGCAGTAGTATTTGTGGCAGGCTTTTTTATTGTGCAGCGAAAGAGTGTTAAGTAGCAATCAGTCATAAATTAGGAATAGCGATGAGTTTGAAACCCATCGCTATTTTTGTTTAACATAAGCGGCATAGTCGCTACCCCCACTTCTACCGGCGGAGGAAACGCCCTCCAAAGGAGTCCTATGGACATGTAATTACCATTATTTCGCCTGCATTACAAA
>JACMRC010000406.1 GCA_014376655.1 Mucilaginibacter sp.
ATAGCTGAAGGCGATACATCCAATTTGGGTGATACTTCTACCTTGCTTGACCCGGGTGTGGTTGAAGAGATAAAGGCGGGAGCGTTGTAAGCAATCTTTTATCGTTAGTGATGTTTAAAGGCAATAGTGTGTTATAGGATAGTCTTGTGTGCAAACCGTGTGCACGTTCATAAAAAAACCACATACAAATATTTGTAAGTGGTTGATAATCAAAGTGGAGAATATCGGAGTCGAACCGATGACCTCTTGCATGCCATGCAAGCGCTCTAGCCAGCTGAGCTAATCCCCCCGTTTGTGTTGGGATGGCAAAAGTAATAAAAAGATACAGAATATCAAGATTTATAGTGAAACCCCTATGGTAAAGCCTCTTTTAAACTTAGTAAACCTTTTTCTATCACAACAAGTTCTTTAGAACTCTACAATTTTGAGGTTGATTTTTCTGAAAGCGCATGTGAAATGCATGTGAAAATCACCGGAAACATAATCACGAAAAATGTGATTATGGCATCTATTAAAATGATCCTTGACAAACGAAAAGTTAAACAAGACGGAAGTTATCCTATGCTTTTTGATTTGTAAATGTTTTATAAGTTCAGAGATTTTTATCTTGTCAGTACATTCTTTCAAAACATCAAATTCATCAATTAGTGATCTCCGAAAAGCACACTTGGTCAAAAAAAATGTACGATTCGGCAAATCTTTACAATAGTAATTCGCAATGTTTGCATAAATGAACATTAATAAAAACCCTAATTTCCAAAAAAAATCAAGCTCAAGATAAATGCATACGATATTTACGAAATCCGTTCCTTACGCGTTATTACTATTAATACAATTTACCGCTTATGGTCAAACTAAACAACAGCATATTAAAACCGTTGAAAATCAATATTCGGCTGACTTAGGTAACGGAACCTACCTTAATCCGGTGTTGAAAGGAAATTACGCCGATCCATCGGTTGTCAGAGACGGCGAAGATTATTATTTAACACATTCCTCATTTGATAATATCCCCGGGTTAACGATATGGCATTCTAAGGATCTGGTGAACTGGACACCGATAGCCAACGCGTTAACCGAATTCGTAGGCGGTGTATGGGCACCCGATATCATTAAATTTAAGGACAAATTTTATATTTATTTCCCGGCAGGGGGTAAAAATTGGGTCGTTACTGCTACTAATCCGGCTGGGCCTTGGAGCAAGCCGGTCGATTTGAAAATTGGCGGAATAGATCCTGGCCACGTAGCAACACCGGAAGGGAAACGCTATCTCAACCTTAACGATGGCCGAATGGCTCCCTTATCGGACGACGGACTCTCGGTAACCGGGCCTGCTAAAAAAATTTACGAAGGCTGGCCATATCCCAAAGATTGGATTACCGAATGTTTTTGTTTGGAATCACCAAAACTTACTTACAGGAATGGTTATTATTATATGACTGCTGCGCAAGGCGGCACGGCAGGCCCGCCTACCAGTCATATGGTGGTTTCAGCCCGCTCTAAAACTCCATTCGGGCCTTGGGAAAACAGCCCTAACAATCCTATCATCAGAAATACTGACAGAAATAACAAATGGGCCTCTATAGGGCATGGTACCCTGGTTGATTCGCCTGACGGAAAATGGTGGATGATATTTCATGGTTTTGAAGCCGCCAACCGAACAATAGGCCGGCAGATATTACTTTTACCGATAGAATGGACTAAAGACGGATGGTTCAGGGTACCTAAAGGAGCTGATCCTGCTAAGCCATTAAAAAAGCCATTGGGCAAGGCAATTTCAGGTGATAAACAATTATCAGACAACTTTGCAGGAAGTACCTTAAGAAGTCAGTGGAATATTCTTAAAGACCAAAATGCTTCAAACTTCAGGGTTGCCAATAATACGCTTTCAATCAAAGGAATTGGGAGTTCGATAGAAAACACTCAGCCGCTGACGATGATGCCGGTCAACAACTCTTACCAGGTTACCGTTAATGTTTCCAAGGCGCCGGCTGGTACTAAAGGCGGCTTGGTTTTATACTATAATTCCAAATACTATGTGGGCCTTGAATTTATCGACAATGCCATTTATCGCCTATACAATGGAGGCCGCGGGAGACTGGTATCCGGAATTAGCCAGGATAACATCTACCTGCGATTAACAGACGACCATCATGACTTGCTATGCTATTACAGCTTAGATGGAAAAGACTGGAAAAGACTGGATTTCGTCACTGAGATATCAGGTTATCATCATAATATTCTCGGAGGCTGGGGTTATTTACGCCCCGCTTTGTTTGCAGTTGGCGAGGGAGATGTTCAATTTAAAGATTTTCAATACCAGGGTTTGGATTAATCTAAAAAACGAAGAATAGATTATTAACAGAAAAATCAGTCATTCGAGATCATGAAAAATAAATATTTATTGGGGATATTACTGTTGACATTGTGCTTTGGTGTGAGAGGTCAAAATAACCACAAAAAAAACGAAAAGCTGAATAGTAGGATCGCACAGCATCCTACGCCCGTTGGTGATATTGAATCCGTATTTGATCCGGCGTTTGCGGTAAAGACCGTATCGATTCTGTCACAAAAGGAAGCGCAACATACAACCATTCCATTAGCCCTGGTACGTAACGCTAACAATAAATTAGCAGTTATGGCAAAAGACAAAACAGGCAAGCTGCAACCTTTTTATATGAAAGGCATTGAAACCGGCTTTTGGGACACACGGAAAGCTGATTTTGACTTGGTATTTGATGCTTACCAGAAAATGGGTGCTAATGCAGCTATGTTTATAATACATTGGAGCGACATTGAACCTCAGGATGGTAAATTCGATTTTTCGTATACCGACAACATTGTTGCGAAAGCGAAAAGCCACGGTGTAAAAATAGTATGGGCGCTTTTTATGCACGAACAGTTTGATATGCTTTTTTTACCTTCAGCCGAAGACTTATGGATGTATAATCTGGACACCCGCGATGGAGCCAATTACGCCATACAATGGGTTAAGGACAAAAATGGCGATATCATTAAAGATATTCCCACGCAAAAACAGAAGAAATACAGCGAAATAATGCCTTGTTACGCGAACCCTATTGTTTACAACCGGATCACCAGGATGCTAGGCCGACTTGCCGCTCATTATAAGAATTCAGAATCCGTAATTGGGGTGCAGATCGGCAATGAGGAACATATTAGTTATCAGGGAGATGATGCGGACTTCAATCCCTATACCCTTGCATCGTTCGAACGATGGAAAAAGCTGACCGGCGAAACCTCCTGGAACCGCTTTAAATTAGCCATCGTAAAATTATGGTGGTCCAGGTTTACCACCGCTTATCATTTACAGGACCCATATAAACTAACGATGCTTAACCCTATTGCCGGTGGCCCGGAAAAAGGTGAGACAGGTATCATTGACCGGAGCGGCACGGATGCGACTACGTTCCGCGACAGTAAAATAGATGTAATAGCCACCATGTTTTACTGGCCCTCGGCGACCAAGATCTGGAATAATCTTGATCAGGTCTATAAATCCAATAATACCTATAGTTATCCTACACAGCTTCCGATCTTAATGAGCACGGAGATCGGTATAGGCAAGCTTAATACCCTGCCTTACACCCAGGAATTTATGATCAATTTTCTTGAACGCGGTTCGCAAGGGTTTGCGGTCTATTCGTATGGTCACATGGGTACCCGCGAAGGAGTGATCAATGAGAATGGGAAATTTTATGAAAAATTCATGGCTATGGTAACAGCAAATGAGGATATCATATGGCCTGGCTTGCCTGGCACCGGAGATAATATTTCGATCACCGCAACCTATGGCGGAGGTAAGATAAGTTGCCTGCATAAAGGCAATAATGCAACGCTTGGTATCCTGCATTTTCCAGACGCTTTGGACGATAAGATTAAGGAGAGTAAGGCCGATATCCCTGTGGAGATAATGGTAAAAAAAACAGGCAAGTATGTGATCGATATTTATAAAGACGGCAAGTTGACGGCTACGCAGGCGGATAACCTGACGGCTTTTAAAGGTCGTTCGATCATCATAGACCTATCCAATAAAGCAGCTGCATTTATAAAGGTTAAAGGGCTTGGTCGGAAATAAATTCTTTACGACTATTAGCTGTCACATTCCGATTGAATACTGCCGGTTTCTATATGCCAGCTGCAGTAAAATTATAGCGACTGGCTTCCTACCTGATTAAAACGTGCGCCAGAAAGGCTCGTTGGCCTCAATAAACTGAATTGAACCTCAGAGCTTTAAATAAAAACAATTTAGATATATTGAGATCAAATTATGCAATGTTTAACTACACGCCGCTGTTTACCGCAAAACCTCCATCAACGTTAATAACTGTTCCGGTTACAAATTTTGATGCGTCGCTTAATAACCATAATAATGCCCCAATAAGTTCGTCGGGATCGCCAAAGCGTTTAAACGGTGTTTGTTTTAACACCAGGTTGCCACGATCTGTATAGCTGCCATCGGGCTGGGTAAGTAATGCCCGGTTTTGCTCGGTAAGGAAAAAACCCGGGGCAATGGCATTCATGCGTAATTTATCTCCATGGCGGTTAGCCATTTCAACTGCAAACCATTGGGTGTAAGCATCAATAGCTGTTTTAGCCAACGTATACCCCAATACTTTGGTAATAACTCTTTGCGATGCCATGCTTGAAATATTTACTATACTGCCTTTACCTGTGTCGGCCATAGCTTCACCGAAAACCTGGGTCGGTATCATTGTGCCCCACAAGTTTAATTCCATCACCTGGCGTAAGCCTTCCATGTTCAATTTAAAAACACTGGTACCGGGTTGTATAATTCCGCCGGGCATATTGCCACCGGCGGCGTTAACAAGGCCATCAATCCGGCCAAATTCGGCCAGTACTTTGTCGCGGGCTGCCAGCAGTTCGTCTTCTTTCATAACGTCGGCTATTAAAGCCAGAGCCTTGCCACCCGCTGCTTTTACAGCAGTGGCACGTTCTTGCGCAATTTTTTCATTACGGCCCAATATTCCCACCGTGCCGCCAGCCAAAACTATACCTTTAATAAAGGCCTCGCCCAAAATACCGGTACCCCCGGTAACTATAATTACTTTATCTTTTAATGAGAAATTATCCATTTCTAAAATTATAAAATTTAACAATAACCGGCCAGGCAATCATTCATCTACCATCAAATTGACATTGAAATTTTCTAAAATATATATTTTTTGTATCGAAATTGCCGAAAGGTTATTTTTAAGTGTGCATACCATTAAAACGCATCGCAAAAACATCATCAAGAAACTGGGCTTCAGCTTCAAAGACACAACCGAGGTGGCCCAGCCATTAAACACATAGTTTATTTAGACTTATAAATAATGTGATGATGTTTGGCCAGATAAGCAATACCATACAGGAATCTTTGGTTAATAATACTATTGCTCTTATTGATGTCCTACTTATTTATTTTTTTAATGTGCTTTAGGAAAAGTATAGAAACAAGTAAGGCCCCTGATGGGCAGGGGCCTTTACTAAACCAATTATAAACCTAAATTATGAGAAGACTATTCTAATATGCTGTAGAGATGTTATCTCGTTTGCATGGTGTAAAGGTAACACTAACTTTTTTATTTTGCAAATTTATTTTTGTAATTCTTTTGTAAAAAAGGCATTCGTGCCTATAATATTGATAATTTATTTATTCAAACATTACAATAGTGTTAATTTTAATCAAAAACAATATTTTTAGTTTAATTTTTAAGCATTTTATATAGAAAATATTTTTTTGAATAAAAAAATGCTAATATTTTAAGTGTTTTTTAAAAAAAGAGCCAAAATAAATTACCATAATGCAGAATACTCATGTTTTGTGAGTCTTTTTTGAACGTTTATTCCCTTAAATTGCGATATGTTGTCTTGTAAATACTTTGTAACATTTTTTTGACACTTTTTAATCCAGCTATTTCCTTTAGGAGAATGGCTTATTAAATAACGTGGGCAAAAATATTACCTTTTATAAACATCAATGTTAAATTGCTTTTACATTTTTGTGATCATTTACAACATATGCTGGCAACTACTACAAAACCAACTCCACATTTAAGTACAACTACCTTATGGGTAATGACTATTACCACTGCGCTGGTTGTTGGTAATTTATATTATAACCAACCTTTACTGGTTGATATTGGCCACGC
>JACMRC010000049.1 GCA_014376655.1 Mucilaginibacter sp.
AAACGGTGGTAATATTGATAACGGCCGCAAAGCCTTTGTTTTCAAAACCACGCAAAATCTATTGTTCGCCGGTTTTAAAGGCGAGATAAATGCCGATTATCGCTCAGGCTTAACCTATGGCATTTTTAACATATTCCCAAGGTATAGTGTAAGTGCTGCGGTAGGCCGGTCATTCGATAATAAGAAATTTAATGTTAAGGTAGGATTGGATGATATTTTCAACACCCTGCGTAACGATATCAGCAGCCATGAGCTGACCAACAACTTTACCGTAAAACAAAAAAGCGATAGCCGCCTGCTTAAGCTTAACGTTACCTACAATTTTGGTAACACCAAGATAAAAACACGCCAGCAGCGCACCGGTGCCGAGGATGAAGACGGAAGGGTAAGCGGGAACAACTAATTAGTTGCAGTAGCAGTGAGTAGTAGCAGGTAACTGCTACTGCTCCTTTTTACTGCACCATAAACACCGCGTTACTAAACAGCAGCTTCCCGTTCTCCCAAAAGCTGCGGAACAATGGATCGTCCACCATATAAACTACCGAGCCGCGGCCCATGGGTTGTACGCCAAGCAGCAGGCCGTCCTTAATTTTTTCTTTAGCTTTTTCGCCGACAAAGCCGGCTACGTATGCGTCTTTTTTAATGGTGCCTACGTTCCAGTTGCCATCGTCCATCAGCTTGTAAATATCATCGCTTAGTTTAAGCGAGTAATAATAGCCGGGGTAGCCAAAACCTAAAGGGTGTGTGTTATCCAAATTGATCTTGTAAATAGCACCAGCCACGCTGGTTTTGATGGATTCGCGATCGCGGTCGCCATATATTCTTGCTGATGGTTTGATCTTAGCGCTGTCAATATCTTTGCGTTTAATATCAAATCCTTTTTTACCGACAAGCTGTTCCACGGCATCCTGTAGCACAATTAGTTTACCGCCATCCTTTATCCAGGTGGTTAGCTTATCCGACGGGAAATCATCATAATTACCATCCGGAAATATCACCACATCAAAGTCGCCCAGCTTGGTGCGGTTTAAATTATTGAAGTTAACCAGCGATATCGGGTAGCCCAATTGCTGCTCAAAAAAATGCCATATCTCTCCCATTGCTTCCGAGTTTACGTCCTGCCCTGCAACCAGCATAACTTTAGGCTGGTGTAAGTAACGGATAGAGCTTGAACCCAGGTCGACACCTTTATCAACAAAACCGGTTGTTAACGGGGTTAATTCACGGCCGGTAGCAATTGCTGCATTATGCACATCATCATCAAACGAATCTGTATTGTTTCCGGCCCGGGCTATAATAAGTGAGCCTGCTTCAAACTTTTTGCCCGTTGCCTCGAACGGTGTTTCCACATATCGCACCTTGATATTTTTCTTAAACAGTTCAACCAAAAACTTAACATCGTTTACCGACTGCCATTGCGCCACATAAGCGTAGGCATGTTGCTTTGTAGCAGCAGGTGGCGGCGAAAGGGTTACATCAGTTATTTTTGATGCCGGTGTTTTTAGCCCTTCTTTTAACCCGTAGGCTTGCAAGCCATAAACATAAGGTAACGACCAGGCCGTAATATCATAAGTAACAGAATCTGCAACAAAAGTTTTAGGCTCCAACAGCACATGCATCAATACCGATTTTGGCTGATAAGCACTGATCACCATATCGCGTGCATTAATATTAAACTGTTCGGTTTTACCGGAGAAGTAATTATATCCCGCTGCCGCTTCCTTAATGCCATAGCTATATTGAATGCCGTTTCGGCGCAGCATTTCGGCAAGCGTATTTAGATTATCTTGATTGGTATTTTTAATAATGTAGGCCTTATAATCACCATCTGGATTTGTGCGGCTGTTATCAAAGTATTTTTTAAACTCCTCGACTGCTTTTGCTGCATTGGCCGATGCGGTTTCTATCGTACTTAAACCATTAGAGTGGTGGTGCGCTATCCTGTCTTTAAGCGTCAACACATCGCCCATGCGGGTAGTTATGGCCAGGCCTGCTCCTATGCCGCCTTGCTCATAAGTCATGCCTATAGAGCCGTTATAAATTGGGTAGGTATCGCCGTATGATGGGTATAGCAGGTCAAACTCTTCCTTGGTAAAATACAACCATCCATTTTGGTCGAAGTACTTAGCGTTGTTTTTACCTATGGTTGTTTGAAATTGCTTTTGCCAGGCGGTTATGTCTTTATGCATTGGCTCGGCAGCGGGGGCGAAA
>JACMRC010000407.1 GCA_014376655.1 Mucilaginibacter sp.
ACGCTCGCCAAAACTAACCGGCGAGCTAATGCCTTACAAAGCCAATACTTATATTGTTAAATGGATGATTCGCGTTATGAACGCCGACGCGTTTGTTATTGTATCTATGGACGAGAACAATAAACCATCTGGCTTTAAAATGAAGCCGCTAACCCCGGCTACCGATTTTAGCTACGATTTCCAGGATCTGGATTTTCATAGGTAGACACTTGCCAGACTTACGAAGTTTTTAAAACTTCGTAAGTCTATACCAATACTACATATTTCTACGATACTGCCCGCCAACCTCATACAAAGCGTGCGAGATTTGCCCGAGCGAACAGTACTTACATGCTTCCATCAGGCTTTCAAAGATGTTTTCGCCGGCTATGGCGGTGTGTTGTAGATTCTTTAATAGTTGGCCTATCTTATCAACGTTACGCTCCTGGAATGCGTGTAATGCGTTTATCTGGTATTGTTTCTCTTCCTCGGTAGCGCGGATCACCTCGCCCGGTGTAATGGTTGGCGACCCATTTTTGTTGAGGAAGGTATTTACACCCACTATAGGGTATTCGCCATTATGTTTAAGCGTTTCGTAATACAACGATTCTTCCTGGATCTTGCTGCGCTGGTACATAGTTTCCATAGCGCCCAATACCCCGCCGCGATCGTTAATGTTTTTAAATTCTGTCATTACGGCTTGCTCCACCAGGTCGGTTAGTTCTTCGATAATGAACGCCCCTTGTATAGGGTTTTCGTTTTTAGCGAGACCCAACTCCCGGTTAATAATCAATTGTATCGCCATTGCCCTACGAACTGATTCTTCGGTAGGTGTGGTTATAGCTTCATCATAGGCGTTTGTATGTAGTGAATTACAGTTATCATAAATAGCATATAAAGCCTGTAGTGTGGTACGGATGTCATTAAAATCAATCTCCTGCGCATGCAGTGACCGGCCACTGGTTTGGATATGATACTTTAGTTTTTGCGAACGATCATTACCCCCATATTTATTCTTGATGGCCTTGGCCCAAATGCGCCTTGCAACCCTGCCAATTACCGAATATTCAGGATCTATTCCATTACTGAAAAAGAACGACAGATTAGGCGCGAAATCATCAATATGCATCCCCCGGCTCAGGTAATACTCTAAATAAGTAAACCCGTTTGACAGCGTGAATGCAAGCTGTGTAACCGGGTTTGCCCCCGCCTCGGCAATGTGGTAGCCTGATATAGATACAGAGTAAAAGTTACGTACCTTTTCGTTAATAAAATACTGCTGCATGTCACCCATCATGCGCAAGGCAAATTCGGTACTAAAAATGCAGGTATTTTGGGCCTGATCTTCTTTCAGTATATCGGCTTGTACTGTGCCGCGCACGGTGGCAATGGCATAAGCTTTTATTTTTTGATATACATCGGCAGGTAAAACCTGGTCGCCGGTTAGGCCTAATAATATTAAACCTAATCCGTCATTACCGGTTGGTAATTTACTATCGTGATATTGAGGGCGGGTTAATTTTCGATCATCATAAACCTCCTTAAACTTAGCCTCAACCAAATGCTCCAGCTTATTTTCGGTGATATATTTTTCGCATTGCTGATCAATAGCCGCATTCATAAAAAAGCCGAGTAACATAGGTGCAGGGCCATTTATGGTCATGGATACCGAGGTAGACGGATCGCATAAATCAAATCCCGAATACAGTTTTTTAGCATCATCCAATGTGGCTATGCTTACACCGGCATTACCTATTTTCCCGTAAATATCTGGCCGTACATGGGGGTCCTCGCCATACAAGGTAACCGAATCAAAAGCGGTACTTAACCTATGCGCCGGCTGGCCCAATGATACATAATGAAAGCGCTTGTTCGTCCGCTCGGGGCCACCCTCGCCGGCAAACATCCGGGTGGGGTCCTCGCCCTCGCGTTTTAACGGGAATACACCCGCCGCATACGGAAATTCGCCGGGCACATTTTCTGTTAACAGCCAGCGCAAAATATCGCCCCAGGCCTCGTATTTAGGCAATGATATTTTAGGGATTTGTAATTGCGATAACGAGGTGTAAAACAGTGGTTGTTTAATCTCCTTATTGCGCACTTTATAAATAAAGTTTTCGGCCTTATATTTTTCAATGGTGGCGGGCCAATCGGCAAGCAAGCGTTTACAATCAGGATGTAATTGTTGTTCCAGGTGTTTTTCAATGTCCTGTAGAGCCTCACCTAAATCCTCTCCAAAGGAGAGGACTTTCTTGTATGACTGGCCTGAAGCGTTGGATTCCCCCTCTCCTTTGGAGAGGGCCGGGGTGAGGCTTATCACCCCTTTTACCTGCCACAACTGCTGTGCAACTTTGCATTGTTCATTTACCCATTTGGTGTAAGCGTCGCTGCTTTCTGCAATTTCTGCGAGATAACGGGTACGATTTGGCGGAATAATGTAAATCTTCTCCGCTTCACTATCGCCTAAACTTATAATGTCATTTAATTTAAATTCAACGTCGGTTTTAACGGCTATTTTCTTTACCAGCGCGGTAAACAAGGCGTTCATTCCCGGGTCGTTAAACTGCGATGCCATAGTGCCGTAAATTGGCAGCTCATCATCTTTTGCTTCAAATAATTTATGGTTGCGCTTGTATTGTTTCCGCACATCGCGAATAGCATCCAAAGCACCCCGTTTATCAAATTTATTAAGGGCCACCATATCGGCAAAGTCCAGCATGTCAATTTTTTCTAATTGCGATGCCGCGCCAAACTCGGGGGTCATAACGTAAAGCGACAGGTCGCAATAATCCGTTATCATGGTATCGCTCTGGCCAATGCCCGATGTTTCAACAATGATCAGATCATATCCGGCAGCCTTACAAATATCAACCGATTCCTGCACATGTTTACTCAAAGCTAAATTGGCCTGCCGCGTAGCTAACGACCGCATATAAACCCGCGGACTGTTAATAGCATTCATCCGGATCCTGTCGCCCAATAAAGCCCCGCCGGTTTTGCGTTTGCTGGGGTCGACAGAAATAATAGCCAGCGTAATATCCGTCTCCATTAAAAAACGGCGCACCAACTCATCAACCAATGATGATTTGCCCGAGCCGCCCGTGCCGGTTATGCCGATGACGGGAATAATAGCAGTGGCAGGTGCAGTAGCAGGTATGGCTACGCCATCTTCTGCCAGGGTTATCAGGCTTGCTATCGCATGCGCGTCTTTTTTTGGTAAATGTTTTAGCTCACCATTAAGATGTGTCACAGTTTTGAAGTCGCACTGGCGCAGCATATCGTTGATCATGCCCTGCAGGCCCATGGTGCGGCCATCATCGGGCGAGTAGATCTTACTGATACCGTAATCCTGCAGTTCTTTAATCTCGTGCGGGAGAAACACCCCGCCGCCGCCGCCAAATATTTTGATATGGCCCGCGCCGCGCTCGGCTAATAAGTCGTGCATATACTTAAAATACTCTACGTGCCCGCCCTGGTAGCTGGTTAGCGCTATGCCTTGTACATCTTCCTGTATAGCGCAGTTCACTACTTCGTCAACACTTCGGTTATGGCCCAGGTGTATCACCTCGGTACCGCTGGCTTGCAGTATGCGGCGCATAATGTTTATGGTAGCATCATGCCCGTCAAACAATGAAGCTGCCGTAACAAAACGTATTTTATTGGAAGACTGATAAGCAACGCTATCCATAAGTATAATCGATATAAAACAAAATTAGCAAAATTAACGTTAAAAATACTATGCGTGCATAACATGTATGCGTAGCTTTTTATGTGTTTAAGCTATTGGCATTCAGGGTATTTTTTTTATTTTTGATAGCCCCTGCCTTATGAACCTGATAAAAAAAACAATACAAGCCTTTTTAAGCGGCAATTTTTGCCGGGGGCCATTGATGTGGGCTTTGTTTTTATTGATTGCGAATAGCGTTTTTGGGCAGGCCCTCCCGGATATTAGCTACCCAACCCCAAACGTTTACAATATTAATACACCCATAACGCCATTAAAGCCAACTAACAATGGCGGTACAGTACCCGGAAATGTTTATGGCCAGGTAAGTACTTTTGCCATCCTGGCACCCGCAATCGTTCCAAATGGTACGGGTTCATCTGCATTTTTTAGTACACCAAACGCATTAAATTTTGATGCGTCCGGCAACCTGTATGTTGCCGACGCAAACACCAAACAAATCTGGAAAATAACACCTGCCGGCGATGTAACAACATTTGCAGGCACACCGGGGGTATCCGGAAGTTTAGATGGGCCTGCTTTAACAGCAACCTTTGGTGCCCCAACAGGTGTGGTGGTTGACAGCAAGGGAAATGTATTTGTGGCTGATTTCACGGGCAACACTATTCGTAAAATTACCACGGTTGGTGCAGTTAGCATTGTCAGTACATTTGCCGGAAGCTCTACCGTAGGTTCGGCAGATGGCAACGGCAATGTTGCCCAATTTAACAAGCCGTATGGTTTGGCTATTGATGCTAACGATAACATTTATGTAGCAGACCAAGGCAATAATACAATAAGAAAGATAACACCTGCAGGGGATGTTACTACCCTTGCCGGTAGCCCTACCGCATTTGGCAGCTCAAATGGCCAGGGGACGGCAGCCACATTTAGAGGGCCGACTTATGTTGCCGTAAACGCATTGGGCAGTGTATATGTAGTTGATGCCGTTAATAACCTGATAAGGGCTATTTCGCCCGCCGGGAAGGTATCTACGGTTTCTATTACAAATCTTTCTACTACGGGGTCCATAAATGGATTAAGGGTAGATGCGGCAGGCAACCTTTACTTTGTTGCACTCAGAAATCAGATCTTTAAATTAACTAATACACAGCTTTTCAGTTTAGCAGGTAATCTATCAGGCGGTTCGGGCGCACCTGACGGGGTGGGATCTGCCGCCTTTTTTAACAAACCTGTCGATCTGGTGTTTGATAACGCCGGCAACATATATATAGCGGATCAAAACAACAACCGAATAAGAAAATTAAGCCTTACGGGCTATACTATTGACAAAGCGTTACCACCCGGATTATCATTCGATGCAACTACGGGCATTATCAGCGGAACGCCTACAGTAGCTTTTCAATCTGA
Organism: Mucilaginibacter sp.; assembly: GCA_014376655.1. GTDB lineage: Bacteria > Bacteroidota > Bacteroidia > Sphingobacteriales > Sphingobacteriaceae > Mucilaginibacter. The sequence continues at coordinate 5,075 of JACMRC010000407.1, forward strand.
CGCCTATAAAATAACTGCCTATAATAAAATTGGCAGCAGTAGCGCAACTGTTGAAATTTCGGTAAATGGACTTCCAGCACCACCAAAAATACTTGCACCCAACATTAGCTATGCATCGCCGGTTACTTATAACCCGGGCGTACCTATTACCCCATTACAACCAATTAATACAGGCGGTGCAGTACCGGCTACCATATA
>JACMRC010000408.1 GCA_014376655.1 Mucilaginibacter sp.
AACATACACACATTTTTAACATCGCTGTTTGCAAAGTATTGATTACTAACACAAAGCAATTGAGGAGCAGTGAGATGAGTTGGCAATTATTGCCTTAAAGATTTTTACCTTTGACATTACAAAAGTACGAATTATGCGCGTTGATATAACTAATACCCTAAAACATTTACATATAGATAACATAAATGCTGCCTACAGCACAGGCAGTATATGGGCCAGCGGGGCCGATAATGTTATTAAAGATATTATATCGCCAGTTGACGGGCAGAAGATCGCGTCGATAAAAATGGCGACGGTAAACGAATACAATATAGTTGTAGACCAAGCCGCCAAAGCATTTATAAACTGGCGCACCATACCCGCGCCAAAGCGCGGTGAGATTGTGCGACAGATAGGTGAAGCACTACGCGAGAATAAGGCACACTTGGGCAAGCTGGTATCTTACGAAATGGGTAAGAGCCTGCAAGAGGGCTTGGGCGAAGTACAGGAGATGATTGACATTGCCGACTTTGCCGTTGGCCTTAGCCGCCAGCTTTATGGCCTTACCATGCATAGCGAACGCCCCGAGCATCGCATGTATGAACAATACCATCCGTTGGGTATTGTGGGGATAATCTCCGCTTTCAACTTCCCGGTAGCAGTGTGGAGCTGGAACGCTATGCTGGCCTGGGTTTGCGGCGATGTTTGTATCTGGAAACCGTCAGAAAAAACACCGTTAACCGCCATAGCCTGCCAGCACATAGCACAAGCGGTATTTAAAAAGCATAATATAGATGAAGGCGTATCCTGCTTAATTATTGGCGATAGAAACATAGGCGAATTAATGGCTAATGATAAACGCCTGCCTTTAATATCGGCCACAGGCTCAATCCGCATGGGTAAAGCGGTGGGTGCGGCAGTTGGGGCACGACTGGGCCGTAGCTTGTTAGAGCTTGGTGGCAATAATGCTATTATTATAACAGAAAATGCCGATTTGGATATGGCTTTGGTAGGCGCTGTGTTTGGTGCGGTGGGTACTGCCGGGCAGCGTTGTACCAGTACACGTAGGTTAATTATCCACGAAAATGTATACGATACCTTTAAAAACAAACTGGTAAAGGCTTATGGGCAAATAAAAATTGGCAACCCGTTGGATGAAAACAACCACATGGGTCCACTAATCGATCAGGACGCAGTTAGCCTATATTTAAATAGTATTGAAAAGTGCAAAACCGAAGGCGGCAAGTTTGTTGTAGAAGGCGGCAAGCTGGAAGGTGAAGCTTATAGCTCGGGGTGTTACGTTAAACCATCCGTAGCTGAGGTGGAGAATCATTATAGTATTGTGCAGCATGAAACCTTCGCCCCTTTACTTTATTTGATAAAATATAAAACATTGGACCAAGCCATAGCGTTGCAGAATGATGTTCCGCAAGGTTTATCGTCGGCCATCATGACAGGCAATTTACGCGAGGCAGAGAAGTTCTTATCCGGCGCCGGATCTGATTGTGGTATTGCCAATGTTAATATAGGCACGTCAGGTGCTGAAATTGGCGGGGCCTTTGGTGGCGAAAAGGAAACAGGTGGTGGCCGCGAATCAGGATCGGACGCGTGGAAGGTTTACATGCGTCGGCAAACAAACACTATTAACTATTCAACAAAATTGCCTTTGGCACAAGGAATTAAATTTGATTTATAATATATTACGCAAAATTTATATACATGACTAATTTTAATAAATACCTGTTTGGTTCTGCAATTTGCGGGGCGTTGTTTTTAAGCCTTAATGTATCGGCGCAAATAGCTCCGGCTGCCGATCCGCCAAAAAACTGGCACCAAATGGATTTGAAAGCTGATGGTTTTTATGGCATCAGCTTAAATAACGCTTACAACTTCTTAAAAGGTAAAAAAAGCAAAACGGTAGTGGTTGCTACTATTGATAGTGGTATAGATACCGCACAAAGAGACCTGGCAAGCATTCTTTGGGTAAACCCTAAAGAGATCCCTAATAATGGCAAAGATGATGATGGCAATGGCAAAATTGACGATGTACATGGCTGGGATTTTTTAGGCGGTCCGGGCGGCAAGGTCGACTTTACCGAAACTACCGAAGAGGTTAGGGAATACAATCGCCTTAAACCTAAATACGAAACCACTACAACAGCACCCGAAGGCAGCGAAAAAGAATATGCGTACTGGATAAAAGTAAAAACCCAGCATGATGAAACTGTTGCCAAATCAACCACGGAGTCGCAACAATTATCGCCGATGATGAACGCCTTGATGGTTACCAGCGGTTATATTAAACGAGAATTAAAACTAACTCCTTCGGCTACATTTACGAAGAAGGACGTTGATAAAATCCCCGCTAGTACCAATGATACTATCAATCAAAGCAAAGGCGTTTGGCTGCAAATGTTTGACCAGATTGACGGCGATAACAGCAAGGCCATAAAAGAGTTAAGCGACTATTTAGCCAAACTAAACAATGATATTAACCCGGACCTAAGCGCACGTAAAAACATAGTTGGCGACAACCCGCATGTACAGGATGGAAAGCCGTATGGCAACAACGTATTGAAAGCACCAGACGCATCGCACGGCACGGGCGTTGCAGGCCTTATAGGCGCTGTACGCGGCAATGGCTATGGTATTGATGGGGTTGCAGACAATGTGCGCATAATGAGCATTAAAGGCGTGCCAAACGGCGACGAATACGACAAGGACATTGCCAACGCGATCCGTTACGCTGTTGATAACGGCGCCAAGATAATCAACATGAGCTTTGGTAAAAAAATCTCCCCGCATAAAGACTGGGTTGATGCCGCGTTTAAATATGCAGCCGCGCATGATGTGCTGTTAGTACAAGCATCGGGCAATGATAACCAGGATATGGACGAAAAACCGCAGTTCCCGAACGATACGTTTGCGGATGGATCTGGCACCGATGCGGATAATGTGGTATGTGTTGGTGCATCCGGCGCTAAAGTTGATGAGAACCT
>JACMRC010000409.1 GCA_014376655.1 Mucilaginibacter sp.
CCATAGCCTGCGATTTTTCCATCCCTTCGTCCTTAATTCTGTCAAGCATTTGTTGGTCGGTTTGAGCGGATGCCGATCCAATGGTTCCTGCCGTAAGCAGCAGTACATAAAGTAATTTTCTTTTCATGATGATATTTTGAGTTCAGTTGACTCAAATCTATCCATTTTTTGCTATAAAACAAACATAAGGGTGTAATCGTAAAGCAACTGTTACAGGTGTTACAAGTGTACGTTAGGCTGTCTGGTGGGATGCCGAAATAATGCCGACATGAATTGCGAAGGCGTAAAATAGTGGCGGGTCTAATTCACCAGTAACTTATAGCCCTTACCATGTACATTAATGATCTCTACAGACGGGTCATCCTTTAAGTACTTGCGAATCTTGCTTAAAAAAACATCCATACTGCGGCCATTAAAGTAGTTATCGTCATGCCAGATGTGTAGCAGGGCTTCTTCGCGGGTTAGTACCTCGTTACGCTTAAGGCATAGCAGGCGCAGCAGCTCGGCTTCTTTGGTTGATAGCTTTTGCAAGGTGCCATTTATGGTAATAATTTGTGTGGTATAGTCAAACTGGTATTGGCCTATTTCAAAACGCGATGGTTGCATTTCCTCTTTTTTCTCGGCGCTGTCAGTACGTTTAAGCAACGCGTTAATACGTAACAGCAGCTCTTCAATACGGAAGGGCTTCGTAATGTAATCGTCGCCGCCCAAGGTATATGCTTCGGTTTTATCCTCAATCATCCCTTTAGCCGTAGCAAATATTATGGGTACATGGGGGTTTATCTTGCGTACGTCTTTGCCCAGGGTAAAACCATCCTTTTTAGGCATCATTACATCTAATATTAACAGGTCATAGCTGGCTTTGGTGAACGCTTGCAAACCCTCTTCGCCATCGGTACATAAAACAACATCAAACTTTCCCTTTAACTGTAGGTAATCCTGTAAAAGCAGACCAAGGTTAGGGTCATCTTCAACCAGTAATATTTTTTTCATAGGATAGGTATAAGCGGTTTATTGTTTGCTATAACGATTATATAATCATTATCATATCAGGCACCCTGAAATTTAAGCTCGAACTCCGATCCCTTATCCTTCTCTGAGCGTACATTTATTGTACCATTTAACCTTTTTACTACAGTATTAACGTAACTCAATCCCAAACCAAAACCTTTAACGTTATGTACGTTACCTGTCGGGATGCGATAAAACTGTTCAAATATTTTGCTTTGCTGGTCGCGGCTCATGCCAATACCTTTATCGGCTACTTTTATAATTACATGCCCGTTTTTGTTGGTGCTGGTAATAGTTATTTGCGGCTTGTCCTCGCTGTATTTTATGGCATTGTCTATCAGGTTATACAATACATTACTAAAGTGCAGTTCATCGGCATTAATAACGGCGTTATCGGCATCCAGTTCCAATACCAGGTCTGCATTGCATTTTTGCAGTTTAAGCGCCATGCTGTCAACCACAATGCTTATCATTTCGTTAACATCAAGCGGCATTGTCTCCAGCTTAAAGTCGTTCTTATCTATCTTGGCAATGTTTAGTACGCGTTCTATATGGTTGCCCAGGCGTTCGTTTTCCTCGTAAATAATATTGGCAAGCCGGGCAATGCGTGTACGGTCAATAGCAACCTCGGTGTCTTTTAAAGCCTCGCTTGCTATCATTATGGTTGATACCGGGGTTTTAAACTCGTGGGTCATGTTATTAATGAAATCTGTTTTCATTTCAGAGATCTTTTTCTGCCTGATGATAGAGAACAGTGTATATCCAAAACAAAATACCAATATCAGCAATAAACCTGCGGTAGTACCCAATGTGCTTGCCATGTGGCCCAGTATCAACGAGTTTTTTTGCGGGAAGGCCAGTCTTATCATCCCCGGATCATTTATAACTTCTTCTTTAAATATGCGGGTCTGGTAACTGTTTTCGGCAGTAAATACCGGCTTGGCACCGGTCTTATCCATCGCAGTAGAGAATATAACCGAATCATTTTTAGTTGCCGATACCTCATAACTAAATGGCTGGTCAATTCCCTGGTTATGCAGCTCCATGCGTAATAAAGTATCTACCCAAAAAGGGTTACTTATGCGTTTCATTAAAGGCTCGGCAACACGCTGGTACTCCTCAAAAATGTTTTGCATAACATTATTGCGGTTGATGGCTTGCAGCTCATGTAAAGAATCTGCAGCCAATAATTTCTTTACCTGGTTAACCCGGCTTTCCTTTTGTTTACGCTCCTGGTCTTTTACCCAAAGCGGATTTATAGTTTTTTTGGTAATTACCTGCGCACCCAATTGTGGGTCGATATAAGCTGTTGAATAAACTTCATACTTCTCGATTTTTTTATTCGGGCCAATTTTTTGATCAGGCTTTTTAATAACCGGTATAAAACGGGCATACGGTACACCAAACTCATCTGTATAGGTTTGAACGTTCACGCCTATATTGCCTTCCAACTCGTCCAGTTTTTGCTGCATCAGCATGTGGTTAAGGCTATCGTGCAAAATGGCCAGCTTACGCTTGCGGCGCACTTGTTTTTGTAACGAATCTTTACTGATTGAAAAATTACCCGGGCCTGTACGATTATTGTCTGTTATGGAAATGGTTTTTATGGTTTGGGCTTTACCATTAACATTGCGCTGCGTTTTGGTCATTAAAAAATTATAAGCGTCGCGCTTGCTTAGTTTAGAAACAACGTTGCTTAAAGCCTCGTTAACAGATCGGTCAAACAGTTTGGATTGCATATCGTACGATTGCCTTAAAAAGTACAATTGCATAGCAACCACACCTATAAGTGCAAAGCCCATTAAACCAATAATTATCTGTATGCTCCTCTTTTTCAAACTTTAGTTGGTATTGTATCTAACAAAAATATTTTAAAATAAGGTAGTAAAGGGGCTTTTAACAATTTTTAACATATACAGTAATGTCGGCGAGGACTCACCCCGCCGACGCATCGCTGGGCGATCCTCTCTTCGCTGCGCGGAAAGAGGGCTGTTTAATTTGTAGAAATACATTTAAAGCAAACCCAACTCTCTTTATCGCTTGCGAAAGAGGGGGTGATCGAGCGAAGCGATGATCGGGTGAGTAACCGCCAACCTTACTTTATTTTTTTCGCACCGTGTGTGCCCCCCTGGTTAAGTAAAAGTCTAACCACGTCACCTTTATCATTCTTTACAAACTCTACTTCAATATTTGGCTCTTTGGCAAAAAATTTATTACCGCCCTCTGGAAAAATTTCGATCCTGCTCTGACCTGTTGCCTGACCAAAGATCCTGTGCCCTTCTCTAAAAACGGTCAAAATAAACCCCGGATCTAATTCATACTGACCAGTATATGTTTGCAAAACATCATCTGTTAACGGCATAATCTTATATAATTTTGACCGGTACAAACCTTTAAATCCATAAACTTTAGCAATACTATTTATAATTTCAGGCATAATACTATTACCGTTGGATGTATTTATCATCACAACTAACCCATTTCCATCTTCTAAACTGCCGTAGTATTGGGTTATGAAACCCTCATCGACACCACTGTGTTGAAAGTACTTGGTTCCGTCCAGATTATCTATGAAAACACCAAGAGCTGCAGATTTATCTACATAAGGAGTAAGTCGTATTTTAGTTGTTTCCTGGTCAAGCACTTTGTGTGATTTTCCTTGAAGCGCTAATTGGGTTTCAATAACATATTTGGCCAGGTCTGTTGGGTTTGTCCATAAACCGGCGGCGGCCTGCTCGGGGTAAACATGGTATTTGCCTATTACTTCATCATTAGGATAGTAAGCTGTTGATAATATTTGTGGCTCTTTACCTGCCGGTGGCTGCTGGTAAGAGCTATTTGTCATTCCCATCGGTTTTAAAACGTTATCAAACATATATTTATCATACTGCTGCCCGGTAACGTCCATAACAATTAACTGCGATATGATAGTTCCACCGCCTGAATATTCATATTTATATCCTGGCTGATACATAGACCGTACAGCCGGTGAGTTAGCTGGTTTCATTCCGTCAAGTATTTGCGGGATAGTTGGCAGTTGTTTACCGATTTGATATCCTCCGAAACCATGCACTGTTAAACCAGCAGTATGACTAAGCAGATTTGCCACAGTGATTTTTTTTCCTTTTGACAGAGAATCATAGGGAAACTTCCAGCTTTTTAAGTAGGTGTTAATATCAGCATACAGATCAATCTTTTTTTGCTGTACCAGCTTTAATACCCCTATACTGTTTAATGATTTACTGACAGAACCTGCCTGGAAAAGCGTAGCTGTAGTAACAGCCAGTTTCTTTTCCTCATTTGCCCAACCATAACCTTTTGCCCATTCAATTTTATAATTATGCACAACAGCTATACTTATGCCTTTAATATGGTAAAATGCCATCCGCTCATTAATATTATAGGAAGTCGGCCCTTCTGTTTGCATAGACGGCACCAAGCCATTTTCAACCTGTTGAATCTTTTCTTTTATTGTTGCGTCCTGCGCAAAGCCATTGATGGTAAAAGGAAATAAAAACGCAGAGATAAGTATTAAGGTTAGTAGCCTCATGATTGTGGTTTTATGGTTTTTACCTGCAAGTTAATACTTTGCAGGCTATATACAATACATTCACCCCTAAACAGCAAAACCCCGCCGGAGCGAGGTTTTACTTACTAAAAAAAGTCTGTGACAGGCTTTATGCTTTATTAAAATGGCAGATCGTCATCCTCAGGGGCTGAACTGATATCGGCAGGGGCGGCGTATGCCGGAGCCGCAGCACTACCAGCGCCGCTAAGTACGTTTATCTTCCATAACTGCATAGAGTTA
>JACMRC010000410.1 GCA_014376655.1 Mucilaginibacter sp.
GGCCATTATCCCGCCTAAAACCAAGCCACCGGCCCAACCTGCGTGTAGCATGCTTAACCATTTTATTTTTTGTTTAGGGAACATGGTTGCTACCACCGGATTTGCCACCGCCTCAACCGTTCCGTTACCGATAGCACATATAAATGAGCCGATGTACAGCATCCAATATCCGCTGGCAAAAATGGTCAATATAGCCGATGCAATATGGCAGATCACTGCGAATATCATGGCTGTTTTATAGCCTATCTTATCAATCACTAAACTAAAAAGCACTATGCTTATGGCAAAGGGCCAAAGCCCAACACCCGCAATTTCGCCCAATTGTGTTTGGGTAAGGTTAAAATCATGGCCCCATTGCGGCAATATCAACGCGCGCAAAATAAAACCGAACGCGGTAGTTACCAGTGCTATAAAACAGGCATAAAACAGTTTCATATCCGGCAAAGTCTCTTTAGTTGTAGCAGTCATAACTTAGATTTTAAGATTTATTTAACAACTTTCATTATGCCGTTCATGATGCGCCAATGGCCGGGGAACGAACAGATAAACGGGTAATCGCCCGCATCAGCAGGTACCCTGAATTTTAGTTTATAGGTTTCCTGCGGATTGATAAGTTTAGTAGCGAACAATACCTCGGCCATTTTGGGTACGTAGTTTTGGTCGATACCTTTTGGATCCTGTGCCAGCTTATCAGCTGCTGCGCCTACTTTATCCAGGCTTCCTTTTTGAAGTATCAACAAGTTATGCTGCATAAAATCCGGGTTGTGAAACTCAACCTCCACCATACTGCCTGCTTTTACAGTGAATGTTTTGGTGTCATACTTCATGGCGTTTTGCACCACATTTATCTTAACGGTTAGGTCGACTTTTGCACGAGAGATATTGGCCTTTTCTAACGCCGCAATGTTTGCCGCCTTAGTTTCTTCGCCGTAGCCCTTTACATGGGTAGCCATGGCAATAGGTATGGCGCGGCTAATCCAGTAATCGTTAGCGTTTTGCGGAATTTTCCGGGCGGCCGATAAAAAGTTACCCATATCATGAGACGCAGGCATATCCGCAATAGCTAAAAATGCGGCTAATCTTGTATTTAGGTTGATATCATTTAATAAACCTGCCTTTTGAATGGCCTGCATTGATCTGGCTGTTAACGGCAAAACCTGTAAGGCAGCTTTACGTACACCTGCGGATGGATGGGTTAACGCTTCTTCCGCTGTAGCCAACGCTTCGGCGTTTGATCCATCCATCAACCCCAAACCTTTTAATGTCCACAACGCATGTATGGCAGGCGCATTAATGCCAATAGCATCAATAGTTTTATTACGGATCAAGCCGAATAGCTGGGGTGCTAACTGCTTATATTCCCCTTCAACAATTAGGCGTTGCGCGGTGATGCGCCAAAACATATTGTCGCTTTGCAGGCCGGCAAAAAGTTCTTGAGGTTCATTTTTGTCCAGTTTGGTTATGGGCGATGGTTTGGCACCATTGTAAACTATACGATAGATACGGCCGTGTGTACGATCGCGCAATGGATTGATATAGGCATTGCCCTTGCCGTTTTGAAAGCCTTTAGGTGTAGGGTTATGTTGGATGATAAAGTTATACCAATCGCTTACCCAAAGCGCGCCATCCGGCCCAACTTCGGCTTGTACGGGTCCCATCCATTCGTCGGCACTCGCTAAAAAGTTCCAGCCATCCTGCTCTTTAAACCCTGAACCATCCGGCTGCAATATAGCGCGGTGAATAACTCGTCCTGTCGGCTCATTTACAAAACCAATTTTGTTCCAATATTCTTCGGGAAAATTACGGGCGGTGTATAAATTATGTCCCGCGGCAGCGGTAAAACCGTTAAACACATCAACCTGGCGCAGGTTTTTGGTTACCACGTGCATGCCATAGTGGCCCTCGATCTTTTTAACGGATTCCATTCCGTTCATCGCCAATCTCTGTAAGTAAGGCAGGGGTATACCCAAATAATCGCTATGCGAGTTGTTAGCTGTTGACACAAAAACGTCAAAGTTTTCAGAGAAGCCTAATCCCCAGGTATTGTTACTGGTTGAGCCCAAATGCTCCAGCTTTTTGCCATCACTGGTAAAACGGTAAACAGCCTGGTTGAAGTTGAATTTTTGGTCGCCCACAGTACCGTTAAATCCTGAGTAGCCAACTGTTCCCCAAATCTTATTATCCAACCCATATTTTAGGTTTGATGGGCCCGCATGGGTATCAAATGTACCCCAGCCGGTTATCAGTTTTTCTTTGATATCAGCCTTATCATCGCCGTCAGTATCTTTTAGAAATAAAAAGTCAGGCGCTTGCGAAATGATCACGCCACCTCGGGCGAAAACTATACTGGTAGGTATGTTTAAGTGATCGGCAAAAATGGTGAACTTATCCGCCTTGCCATCTCCATCTGTGTCTTCGCAAATTTTGATACGGTCAAGCCCCTCGCCTTTGTTTTCTCTTACTGTATTAGGGTAATCAATTGTCTCTAATACCCAAAGCCTGCCGCGCTCGTCCCATGCCATGGCAATTGGTTTTTCGATATCCGGCTCAGCCGCAAATAGCTGCATTTTAAAACCAACAGGTATTTGCGTTAATAACTGCGACTCGGCAGGGGATAGAGGTGCCTGCAGCTTAGGTGCCGGGTTACGGTTCTCATAATTGGGAATCTCCGCAACTGTATAAGCTGGGTTTGGCTTAGGTAGTTTGTCTAACTGTTTTTCTGCCTTTTTACCTACGGCCCATATTACGCCATTCTCCAAAAGCTTTAAAAAGTCGGGGTTTTTCCAGGTGCGCTCATCGTGGCCGTAGGCTGTGTATAATACACGGCCCTTGCCGTAGGTGTTTGTCCAGGTATAAGGTTCGTGATGATCGCCTTCCACACGTTCTGTTATCACATGGATGTCCTTGTTGATCTTTGTATGAACGTAAGTTTCGTCCCAGGTGGTAAAGGCGTTTACATCCTTCATTACGGGGTGTTTTTTGTCGACGATAACCATTTTAAACGTATCGGTTTTGTGGGTGCTGAACTGGCCGCCGATCATTTTCACAACCTCGTCTGAATTGCGGAAACAATACGACGCGCAATGCAAGGGGATAAACCCTTTACCGCTTTTTACGTATTGCAATAAAGCTTTCTCCTGCGATTTTGAAATGGTATCGTAATTGGCATATACCATTAAGCCATCATATTTTGCAAGCGTGGTTTCGTTCAAGTCATCCGGGTTAGTGGTGTAGGTTATATTGATACCATCCTTAAAAAAAGATTGCTGGACAATCTCGGCCAGCTTACCCGATTCGTGGTGGGTTGCAGTATGCCCCAAGAATAGAATCTCCAACCTATGCGGCGGTTCGCTTTTAATAAATGTACCTTTAATGCTTACTAAGGCCACAAAGCATACTGCAGCCAGAACTATATATTTCTTCATGAAAATAACTTTAATAGGTTTATACGTAACCGGTGGATTAGGTATAAACAAATATGGCTATCAAATCCTTTTCTTTTTTGTCAAATTCCGACTGTATTTTATCATAAATTATATAGTTTTATATTTTTTAATGCAAATAATCAATTATGAAAGCAGCTATTCATAAGTCGGCTATACCCGAATCACAGATCTTTATGATCAAGTACCTGGAAGATCAGTACTTCGACCCTGTATGGCACTCGCATTCGGAATACCAGTTATTTGTTCCATTGGAAGGCACCGGCACCCGTTTTATAGGCGATAGTATAAAATCGTTCGCACCAAACGAACTGATATTAACAGGCGCTAACCTACCACACCTTTGGCGCAGCGACGAGGCTTATTTTGAAAAAAGCAGTTCATTAAAGATACGTGGTGTTGTTGTTTACCTACAGGAAAGTTTACTTGGCGAGCACCTGATGGGGAAAGAAGAAATGGTGCAGTTAAAAAAGCTATTTAAAAGATCATCGCGAGGGTTGGAGTTTTATGGCGATGTAAAGAAACAGGTTATTATACTGATGAAAGAACTGGTGCAGCTAACAGGCTTGGAATCATTTATTCACTTGCTTAGAATTTTAAACTTACTATCTTCTACAAAAGAATATCACTACATCTCACATAATGAATACATCAACCCATTTAAGGAGAATGAAACAGACAGGATGAGCAGTGTTTATGAATATATCCTAAAGAACTATCGAAAAAAGATACACCTGAATGAATTGGCAGACCTGCTGTATATGACACCGACATCATTTAGCCGGTATTTTACAACGGCCAACAACAAAGGCTTCGCTAAATTTATAAGCGAACTCAGGGTTAAGCATGCCTGCAAATTACTTACAGATACCGACCTAAGCATCGCCACTATTTCAGAACGGTCGGGCTTTAAAACCCTCTCCAACTTTAACAAACAGTTTAAAGACGAAATGAAGAAAAAGCCTTCGGATTATAAAAAGGAATTTTTGAATATATAGTAGCATTATTAAATTTATTCAAAACGTTTAGTAGATGTAAAAAGGCCTATCTATTCTTGGATAACGCAGGTTTGCCGTTTATAAATGAAATAGTATGATAGAAAGTTAAGACCCATTAGTAATTTAGAATATCCATTAGCAGGCCATCAATATTCCCAAACACTCTCATAGCCACCCAAGTCCTCTACGTAAGCAATGAGTTCTGCATAGAAAGGTGTTTGTCCCAAAGTTGCGCTGTCACCAACCAGTACAAGTTTCAGCTTGGCACGGGTCATGGCCACGTTTATACGGCGGTAGTCTGACAGGAAGCCGATGGTACTATCGCTATTACTGCGGGTGAGCGAGATATATACCACATCCCGTTCCTGGCCCTGGAAACCATCTACCGTATTTACTTCAATGGTTGTTCCTAAAAGCAATTCTTTCAACAGGTTGACCTGCTCTTTATAGGGTGCGATGACAGCTATACTTACGACACTGTAGTCCATGGCGGCTATATGCCGTACTATGAATGCGGCTTCCTCAGGGTTAACAATGCTTGTGCCTTCTGCCTGTTCTTCATAACCTGCGCCGGCGGTATCTATAAAAGTAAATGGTTTGTCGCCTGCTTTCAATAAGCGATTGGCTACCAGTGGGTGAGCAGTCAATTTATTGCTGTAGAATTTGAGCGATGAATAACCCATGATCTGGATGTTCATGCGGTATTGTTCCACCAATAGTGTCAAAGCTTCAGGATGTAAGTCCGCGCATTTTTCCAATAGGGTAATAGTTAACATACTGGGTTGTGATTTTACCGTTGGCGGCAGTTGCAGGTGATCCCCCGCAAGTATAACGCGCTTCGCTTTTAAGATCGGGATCCAGGCTGCTGGTTCTAATGCTTGGCCGGCCTCGTCCATGACAACCGTATTGAATGCCAATTTCTTAATTGTATAGTGATTGGCACCAACAAGCGTAGCTGTAATTACCTGTGCTTTGCTGATCACATCATCACTAACAAATTCTTCGATTCTTGCAGCATCACGCATTATACGGTGTGCTTCGTCAAATAGGGCTTTGCGTTGTTCGCGCTCAGCCTTACCAAAGCTCCGTTTATATTTATGCGCCATATTCTTAAACTCGGCGGCCATTTTTTTGAGTTTCTTGACTTCTTTGACTTGGTCGTGCCCAGCCATGCGGCTATCCAATGTAAGTTTTTGGAGGCGTTCGGTTACCCGTACCGGGTTGCCTATCCGTAGCACATTTAATCCTATAGCTGATAGCTTTTCGCTCAAGAGGTCCACTGCGGTATTACTTGGTGCTACCACCAAAATTTGCGGTTCACCTCTTTTAATGAGTTCAGTTATTGCCGCTACCAAGGTTGTGGTTTTACCGGTCCCCGGCGGGCCGTGCACTATAGCCAGATCCTGTGCGCCAAGTACATTAGATACAGCAGCTACCTGCGAATAATTCAAAGCAGGATTAGCGTAATTTGCAGCAACAAATTTTGGACTTTCACTTCCGGTGAGTACCTTGATCAAATGCGCATCTGCTTTCTCTGCCTGCTTCAGCGCAGCCTGCATTTCATTATAGCTATGGCTATCAAACAACAGGTCTATACCCAGTTTACCATCATTGGCCCAATCAGGAAGGTCTTCTGTTAATATAGTTACCTTCAATCGGTCACTGCCTATATAAGTTATTGTCCCATTTACTCGATCTGCGCTGTTGTGATTAGAAAACAAAGCCACTGAACTACCAAACCTTAATTGATGCGACATATCTTTATGGGTGGTGCGTTCTGCCTCGACACTCAAATAATCACCGCGCGTTGGCTCGGTATTACGAATAGCGATAGGGTACCAAGCCAATCCTAATTCCCGTCTACGGGCTGCGCTGGTACCTGCTGTCAGGTTGGTGAAAGCTGCTTCATCGGCCGCGCGTTCTGTTGCTAATCCGATTAAGAGATCTTTAAAATAGTTACTCATAAAGGATGGCAAGTATAGGAAAAAAAAGTTCGCTATAATTGCTATTTTGTTTAATGCTTGAAGGATTCAGCCGCCGAAATCCAGATAAGATCAGCTCAAAGAAAAGCCGACACGACACCCTTTGCCTGGTTCTCAAGATGAAAAAAAACCAAACGAAAAAAAAGCTGCGATGATAAGGGCAGCCTTTTTTTTCGTGGAGCCGGAGGATCACAGTCGAACCCCTCTTGCCATTTTTAACCTTTTTAGAGCATTTAAAAATAGGTGGTGCAATGACTTGAATTCTATAAATTAAGAATTGTTAAAGTATGATTAGACAAGGTTTTCGGTTCAAATATTTTATTTTGGAGAATTAGGGATTGTAATGGAATCTCTAATACCTTTTTTATTGTTTTAAAGAATTTAAAAGCTTATAAATAGTTAAATCTTGTACTGTATTATAACTGATTTATTATAAATAAATTATTTAGGTGCTTGTATTTTGTTTTTAAGTGATTGAATAAACTGCAGTGGCGACTTGCCATATTCTTTTTTAAATGCTCTTGAAAAGTTTGAGCTGCTTAGCAAGCCTATTCTATCGGCAACCTCGTTCATTGCTACGTCTTCATGTGTCATGATATGTATAGCTTTTTTTAGGCGAATAGTTCTTATAAAGTCGCCCACAGGCTGATCCGCTATCTTTTTTATTTGCTGGTAAAGCTTGGTGCGGCTTATATACAAATGTTCACAAAGGAAATCAACATCCAGGTTAACGTTCTGTATATTTTCTTCTATTAATGTTAAAAGTCTTGTGAAAAATTCCTTGTCTTTTTCAGACTTAACATGTTTAGTTGCATCTAAAAGATAATCGCTGGTATAACGCAGTTTCAGGTTTTCGCCTTGTTCAAATATGTTATTTACGGTCAATAATAAAAGATCAATACTTAATGGTTTAGCAAAATACAGATCGGCACCCGATTCTAACCCCTCAATTTTAGAAGCCAAGGCATCCTTTGCTGATAGGATGATAAATGGGATATGTTTTGTTTCTTCTTGCTCTTTAACCACCCGGCAAAACTCAATACCATCCATTCCGGGCATCATCACGTCGCTGATGATCAGGTCGGGCAATTTTTCGGTGGCTATTTTAACTGCTTCAAAGCCATCTGCTGCTTCATAAATATGATAGAAAGGCTCAAACGTTTGCTTTAAAAATACCCGTAGCTCAAGATTATCATCAACAATTAAAATACGTTTATTGCTTTTAGGATGTACGACAGCGCTATTTACTATTTGTTTGCTCAACGGTGCTAATATTGCACTGTCAATAACCTCCAGTTTTGTTTCAAGGCCGGCATTGTCGGTCGCTTTTTCTGCTTCATTATAATTCTCGTCGCCCCAGGGGATGCCTATAATTATCTCTGTGCCTTTGTTACGTTCGCTGTAAACATAAATATCGCCTTTATGTAACTGTGTAAGGCTTTTAACCAATGCAAGCCCCACGCCCGATCCTAAGTGGTCTTTACTTATGCGGTAATAACGGTCGAATATCCTTGTAATAGAATCGGCAGAAATTCCTATACCAGAATCAATCACCCTGAAGTAAACGTATTTTTTTGCCCGTGTTTGTTCATTTAATAATTTAAATCCTGTACTATAAGCCGGTTTTAATTTGCTGATGTCAAATAATAATTCAAATGATACCTGCCCGCCGGCATCAGTATATTTAAAAGCATTGCTTAGTAAATTAAACAGAACCTTTTCAAGCACCTGTACATCAAACAGCCCTGATATTGGCAATGGGATATTTTTTTTTACAGTAATAATCATTTTAAAAGCTATCTGCTTGTTATCGGCAAGACTTTGAAATTCCTGGGCAATGTTCTCGCAAAACTGATCAATCACCAATGGCTTTACCTGTAGTTTTATCAAACTGTCTGATACTTTTTTAAAGTTCATCAGCTCGCTTATCAGGTTCACTAATCGCCTTGCATTGCGTAGCATCAGTTGATAAGAACCGTCAAGCGAAGTGTTTTTATTTTGGTTGATCAGATTTTCAAGCGGCCCAAGTATCAAGGTGAGCGGGGTACGAAACTCGTGCGAGATATTGGTAAAGAACATTAATTGCTGCTGATAAAGCTCCTCGCGCTGCTGGTGCATTTCCTCGCTTTTCTGATGCATTTCTTCTCGTTTTTTCTCATTGAGCGCCCGTAATTCAATTTCTCTTTTAAGGCGGTACCAACGGGCCTGGTATATGTAAATAGCAGCCAATGCCGAAATGAATAGCAGTAGGTATATTATTTTAGCTGTGGTCGATTTCCACCAGGGAGGGGTAATAGTAATTGCGGTCTCTGCATAGGTATTACTCCACGCACCATCATTGTTCGATGCTTCCACAATAAACTTATAGGCATTATAATCAAGATTATTATAAGCCGCGCTGGGGTTCTTGCCGTCTGTATATCGCCAGTCGTTATCAAAGCCAATTAATTGATAACGATATTTGCATTTTAATGGGTTAGCAAAATGCATGGCCGAAAAGGATATAACAAAGTTATTTTGCAGATAGCTTAATTTAAAGTCCTTATTATAACCTATAGCTTTGCCAATATAATTTTTAGCCGAGTCTGAATTATCATAATTAGCTTTTTGATTATTGATCAAAATATCTGTAAGTATGGGCCGTGCATTAATTTTATTAGGCTTTATTTGCTCAGGATAAAAATAGTTAAGCCCGTTTATACCGCCAAAATACAACCTGCCGCTTGCTCCTTTGTAGGAGGCGCGTACTTTAAAACTGTTGCCCTGCAAGCCGTCGCTTTTATCATATCTTATTAGTTTACCGGTTGAAGGATTAAGGGATAATAACGCATTGCCGCCCAACCATAAATTGCCCGTGTTGTCTATCTCTAACGCTTCAACATCATTAAAAACCCCATAACTATTGCCGAATCTTTTTACAGTGTTTAAATCACCGTTAGCGTTAAACGAAAGCTTGTTTAAGCCGCCGCCTATTGTACCTATCCAATAAGTACTGTCGTTTTGTTTACGAATAGGGGAAATGTAACTTGAACTTAAAGAGTTAGTTTTTAAAGACGCTTTATAATAAACAGTATTGGTTATGTTCCCTTCTTTATCAATAGTGAGTTTTTTTAAACCATGCCTGCTGGATACAAATAATAAGGGCTTTGCTTTATCGGTTAAAATAAAGTGGCCCTCTATATATTCCTTAACGCGGTAATAATTTTGCTTGTCTTTATATATTACACCCAGTTTATAGTGATTGCCAAACCAAGTGTTGCCATAACAATCTATAGCTAAGGTTTCTATAATATAATTCGGAAATCTATCATAACCTCGTGGTCGCCACAACTGTTTGTGATCAGGCCGTAAAATATTGAGCCCGGTTTGGGTTCCTACCCATAAATTATGATCATTATCAAGCGATAACGCGGTTATTGCATCGTTTTGTAGTTTAACCGCCGAGTTATAAGTATTATAAAACGTAAAGGCCTGTGTTTTTAAATTATAAAGATTTAAGCCATTTGCGTTAGTTGCTATCCATAGGTTTTCACCATCTTCTAATACAGAGCGGATGTAGTTGCCCGATAATGAATTTGCATTGCCGGGGTCGTGCTGTAGCGTGTAAAATAGTTTTTGATTAAGGTCGCAGTAGTTTAAACCGCCACCCGCTGTACAAACCCATAAACATTCAGACCGATCAATAAAAGTATTAAGCAACACAGTTGAATTAAGCCCGTATTGCGAACTTTTATTAGACACCGACTGGATAAAATTA